>USCN01000260.1 GCA_900553165.1 uncultured Collinsella sp. | reverse complement strand
CGCGCGCAGTCAATCGACTCGCGCGTGACCGGGCAGGCGTCGGCATCAATAAAGAGCGTCTTTGGCATCTAGCGCACCAGTTTGCCAAACTGAATGGCGCGAACAATGAGCGTCACGCCAAACACCAGCAGCGCGGCACCGCTAAAGATGACGAGCATCTTGGCCGACCACAGCGGATAGATAAACACGAACATGCCGGCGATGATGGAAAGTGCGCCGCTCAGGATAGCGAGGGCGCGGTTGGACGAAAGCTCGGACTCCAGAATGGACATGACACCTTCGACAATCCAGCCAAAGCCGGCCACGATAACCACCATCGTGGTGAGCGTCGCGGTCGAGAAGGCCTGGTTGCGCAGGATTATGACGCCGCCCAAGATAATGAGTAGGTTGGAGATGATGCTCGTCACGCGCCAGCCGGTGGGCAGCAGCGGCTCAAAAATGGCAGTGAATAGTCTGATGGCAGCAGTGATTACAAAGTAAAAACCCAGGACAGTCGTCAAAAAGACGAGGGACTTGGCAGGTGCAAAAAGCAGCGCGATACCAGCAATGAGTGCTAAGACGCCCGTGATGGCGTAGATCCAGCGTACGGCCTTGACGGCTTTGCCCGCCATGCTTTTCTCGTCAAATCCAAACTGGCTCGATTTTTGATCATCGTTCTTAAAGATGCCCATAAGTCTCCTTTCCGTGCGGCGTAAGCCTTGATCGTTACAACCAGTATCCCCTAAGGGCGCTGACGTATGGGTCGGGGAGGGCGAAACGTAACCCAAAGGCCCCGAATTGTTTCCGTTGTTCCCCACGTCGCGATTTTCTATTCAACAGGTGTAGAACATTGCAGCCCTGTTCGTTATTGCCTACGTTTTAGGTTAGATTTTCCTAAGGACAATTGGCTTGTATTGGGGGTCCCTATGAACGAAGCAGTTCCCGAGGCACCGTCGAGTGTCGAATCGATGGCAAAGCAAGGTTGCGAAAAGCTTGGCCTGGACACGTTTGACGCGCTGGTCCGCCGCGCCCGTACGTGCCGCCGTTTTGACGAGTCCATGCGCGTGCCGCGCGAGTTTTTGCTCGAGCTGGCGGAACTGGCGCACCTGGCTCCCTGCGGCGCCAATGCTCAGCGTCTGCGTTTTCATGTGGTGAGCGGTGCCGAGGATTGCGCGCGTGTATTTGATGAGCTTGCATGGGCCGGCGCGCTTAAGGATTGGTCGGGTCCTGCCGAGGGCGAGCGTCCGACCGGCTACATCGCGATTCTTGCCGAGCGCGCTGTTCCGGGTAAGCCCGCCGCGCCCATCACCGAGGTCGACACGGGCATTGCCGCGCAGACGATGATGCTCGCCGCTCGCAGCGCCACGCCCGAGGTGGCAGCCTGCATGTTCAAGGCCTTTACGCCCCGCGCGATCGATGCTATGGGGCTCGATAACGACAAGTATGAGCTCAAGCTGATCATGGCTTTTGGCGTGCCGGCCGAGACGCAGATGATCGATGCGATCGATTCCAACCCCGACGGCTCAATTAATTACTGGCGTGACGATGCGCAGGTGCACCACGTACCCAAGCGCCCGCTCGCCGACGTGCTGGTGTAGCTGAGCGTCACCGCGGCGTGATCAGACGGTAAACCACCACAAAGGTGCCTGTCCCCTTTGTGGTGGTACGAGGGGAGAGCGTGTGGCAGATCTGTATTTGGTGCGGCATGGGCAGACTGAGCTCAATGTGCAGAGCATTTTGCAGGGCTGGCACGATTCGCCGCTTACGGCGCGTACGGCGTTTGCGGCGCGTGGCGTGGCCTTTGATCATGTGTATTCCTCGCCGTTGGGCCGGGCGCGGCATACGGCCGAGCTTATCGTTGGCGAGGGCCGTTCCATTGAGCTGGTCGATGACCTGCGTGAGTGGCATTTTGGCTCGCTGGAGGGCACATCAAATCGCGAGATGCCGCCGCAGCCCTGGGGCGATTATCCGGTGGCCTTTGGCGGCGAGTCGGAAGTGCAGCTTCAGTCGCGCATGGTCGCGGCGCTGTCCCGTATTATGGCCCGGCCGCAGCACGACTGCGCGCTGGCG
>USCN01000259.1 GCA_900553165.1 uncultured Collinsella sp. | reverse complement strand
CGTCCTCTTTTCATGCCAATTTGTTCGCTCTGGTGACCGCTCGCTGATGTTGTCAGAGCATCGGCGTTACCTTGACTGTTGGATGTAGTCGTTGGGGACGTTCTTAAATGACTAGTCGAAAGGGACACTCTTGCCGGCACTTGGGGACAGTCCCTGAGTGCCGGCAGATTGGGGCGCTCATTTGCAAGATGGCGCTGAAGACTGTCCCCAACGTCTAGTCGTTTAAGACTGTCCCCAACGACTACCCAACGACTAGCGCGGGAACCTGATCCTAATGCACTAGTTTCTGTCGAGTCGGTGCTTCTTGCGGGTTGCCCGTATAATGGTTTGCGTATGAACCGCAACCAAGGAGTTCCAGTTTATGGACCAGAACCTTTTTAAATTCGACCTGATTGCCGAGGATCCGACGACGCACGCGCGTGCCGGCGTACTGCACACCCCGCACGGCGACATCGAGACGCCGATTTTTATGCCCGTGGGCACCAAGGCAAACGTCAAGGGCATTCCTACCGAGACTGTCAAGAAGCTCGGCGCCCAGATCGTGCTCGCCAATACCTATCATCTGTCCATGCGTCCCGGCGAGGATACCATCGCCGAGCTGGGCGGCCTGCACAAGTTCATGAACTGGCACGGCCCCATCCTCACCGACTCGGGCGGTTTCCAGGTCTTCAGCCACAACGATGCCGTCAAGCTCACCGATGAGGGCGTGCGCTTTATCGTCAACGATTACGACGGCCGCCACGTGTTTTGGACGCCCGAGGACAACATGGAAATCGCCATGAAACTCGGCTCCGATATCTGCATGCAGCTCGACCAGTGCCCGGGCTATCCCGCCACGCGCGCCTACGTTGAGCGCGCCGTTGAGCTGTCGAGCATGTGGGCCGAGCGCTGCTATAAGGCGCATACCCGCGATGACCAGGCGCTCTTTGGCATCGTTCAGGGCGGCATGCACCTGGATCTGCGCCTGCGCTCGCTGCGCCATCTGGAGGAGTGCGGCGACTTCCCGGGCTATGGTATCGGTGGCTATTCGGTGGGCGAGGATCACGAGACCATGTTCGAGACCCTGGCGCCGCTCGTGAGCGAGTACATGCCCAAGCATAAGCCGCGCTACCTGATGGGTGTCGGCAACCCGACCACGCTCGTGCGCGGCGTTGGCGTGGGTATCGACATGTTTGACTGCGTGCTGCCGACGCGCACCGGCCGTATGGGCACGGCATTCTCCAGCGAGGGTCGCCTCAACTTCCGCAACGCTCGCTTTGCGCACGACGACGGTCCCATCGATCCCACCTGCACCTGCCCGGTGTGCACGGGCGGTTACAGCCGTGCGCTCATCCGTCACATGGTCACGCAGAAGGAGATGCTCGGCGGCATTCTGCTTTCGATGCACAACATCTACTACCTGCTCAACCTTATGCAGCGGGCCCGCCAGGCCATTATCGAGGGCCGCTACGGCGCGTTCGTGAGCGACTGGATGAACAGCCCTGCGGCGGTGGATTACTAAGAGCAGCACGGGCGCTTGCAGAGCGCGGGCAACGGCAAGGGGCGAGCGCCGGCCGGTCATCACGTTTGCTAACACCGCTTGCGCGACCGATGACCGATAGCTTGCAAGCACTTGATGCATCGTGGGTACCATACCGAATAGTTGATGTTCGGGCGGGTGTTTGGCGCACAGCGTCGACCCCGCCCGTTTTTCTTTTTCTCGATAGGAGTACCCATGATTAAGAATGAGAACGTCGAGGGCGAGCCTGCCTACGACGAGACGTACCGCCGCGGCCCCGTGGTCATGCGCGGCCCCATGATTCCTAAGGACAACACCTACGCCAACCTGCTGGCGCCCGAGGACTCGACCGACTGGCTGCATGCCGACCCGTGGCGCGTGCTGCGCATTCAGGCAGAGTTTGTCGATGGTTTTGGCGCGCTTGCCGAGCTTGGACCTGCGGTGACCATCTTCGGTAGCGCCCGCACGCCCAAGACCGATCCGCTCTACAAGGCGGCGCGTACCGTCGGGCGCAAGATCGCGCAACGTGGCGTGGCGGTCATCACCGGTGGCGGCCCCGGCATCA
>USCN01000258.1 GCA_900553165.1 uncultured Collinsella sp. | reverse complement strand
CTAGTATGCCTCGGCCGGGTTGGTGGCAAGTTGGTCTTCTTCGACCAGTTCGCTCATGGCATTAACGAGCTCGAGCGTTTCTTGCGCTTCCTGCTCGTCGACAATCTGGATGCCAAAGCCGGCGTGTACGAGAATATAGTCGCCAACCTGCGCCGTCGGCACGAGTCGCAGCGACACGGGGCGCTCGATGCCCATCATGTCGACGGTGGCCTTGAGGTCGTCGTCGCGTTTGACTACTTTGCCGGGAACGGCAAGGCACATATTGTTCCCCTTTTATACGCTTTGCGCTGGATGGGCGCTCAATAATCCAACAGTTGATGGTAGCGCTCGCGGGGTTCGCGGGCAAACGCGTTACGCCTGTGAGACGGTTGAGCGCGGCGGTGTGCAAGAGCGAGCTACTGCGATGCAATCTGCGCAAGACGAGCGCGCGCGACCGCCGCCTGACCGTAGGCGATGCAGCCGTCATTGACGGGCACGGTATGGGGGACTAAGACAGCAAGGCCTGCGTTTTTGAGTTCGCGGGTGAGGAGCTGGAGTAGAAGTCGGTTCATGAACACGCCGCCCGAGAGCGCGACGGTGTCGATGTCCTCGCGCGCGCAGATCTCGCTGGCGATGTGTGCCGAGGAGCGTGCGACGGCGACATGGAAATCGAGCGCGAGCCTGTCGGCGGGCGCTCCGGCTTCAATTCCCTCCAAAAGCGCCTCAAAGAGTGCTTTCTGGTCCAGAACATCGGGGCCGTCCAGCCGCGATGGGTCAGATGTGGAATAGCCGGCATTGTCGTCGGGAAAATGGGCGCCTTCGCTGTCGAGCGCGCGCCGGGCGGCGGCTTCGAGCTCGATGGCGGGTTCGCCCTCGTAGGTTGCCTGGCCGCAAATGCCCAAAATCGCTGCTGCGGCATCAAACAGGCGACCCATGCTGCTGGTGCGCGGACTGTTGATGCCGCGCTCGATCATCGTTGCCGTTATGCTGCGCGTCTGCTCGTCAAGGCTGTCCAAGAGTCCCGCGGCGCCCGGGTGCTCGAGCAGGTCGAGCTCGCTGAGCAGGGCAAAGGCGTTGCGGCGGGCATCGTGTACGGATGCGGCGCCACCGGGAAGCGCCCAGGCGCGCAGATGCGCGACGCGCTCAAAATCGGCGAGACGGGCGATAAGAAATTCGCCGCCCCATATGGTGCCATCGGTGCCGGCGCCCGTGCCGTCGAAGGCGATGCCGAGGACACGCGCATCGGGCGCAAGCCGGCCTGCGGCAATCGCCTCTGCCATTACGCTCGCGATGTGTGCATGATGGTGCTGGACTTCGATAAGCGGCAGATTATGCTCCCGTGCCTGTTCGCGCGCCCATTGGCTCGACAGATAACTGGGATGCATGTCGCATGCCAAGGCGGCAGGCGCCAGGTCAAAGAGGTTTTCCAGACGCGAGCGCGCGGCGCTCCAAGCATCGAAAGTCGCGCCGTTTTCGACATCGCCGATATGCTGCGACACAAAACAGGTCGTATGACCGTTGGCGTCCTCGCGCGTGAGCGCCACCGTGGCTTTTTGCTGCGGCCCACAGGCGAGTACGCAGGGCGTGGTACCGTCGAGCGCCGGTAACGACAGCGGTTGCGGCGCATATCCGCGTGCGCGACGCACGGGCATGACGTCGCCGTCGACCACGCGTACCACGGAGTCGTCGTAGCGCGACAGAATCGCGCGGTCGTTACCGAGCAGCGCATCGGCGATGCCGGTGGCAACAAGGTGCTCCCATGCAAGGACATCGTCGGTCTCGATGGGCTCTTCGCTCAGGTTTCCGCTGGTCATGACGATTGCGTGCATACCGTGCGCTGCAGCCGCGGTGAGCAGCAAATGTTGAAGTGGGGTGTAGGGGAGCATGACGCCAAGCTCGGACAAGTCGTGCGCGACGGATGGCGCGAGCTCAGGGGCGTCGGGGAAGTCGTAGGCGTCGTTGCCGGCTGCGCGGCGACGCAACAGCACAATGGGACGAACGCTGCCGGCCAGCAGATCGCGCTCAACGCCATCGATATGACACAGGCGCTCGGCGTCGGCAAGGCCGCGCACCATAACGGCAAGTGGCTTGTTGCTGCGACGCTTGCGACGG
>USCN01000257.1 GCA_900553165.1 uncultured Collinsella sp. | reverse complement strand
CGCAGGTGTCGGCATCGGACAGGCCGCGCGAGAGCGTCGCGGGCGTCACGTTGCGCAGACGCGCCTCGCCAATCTGGTCGCACAGGTCGCGGTTGCGGTCGGCCAGGTCGCGCACGGTGGCAAAGTCGAAGCCGGGGTCGCCCTCGGCGGTAAAGTACTCGGTCTCGAGCACCTTGAGGGCCTCCTCGCCCTTCTGGCGCTCGGACTCCATGGCGCCGTGGTCGCCGTAGATAAACATGGGGATAAACGGCTGGCGCTCGTATTCGAGTGCTTGCGATACGTTCATATGCTACTCCTTGGACGGGCCGCGTTGTGCGGCTCGAGGTTACTGAGTTATGGCGAGATGATAGTTTACCATAGGCAACTATTGGCACCGCGCCCGGGACAACTACAATACCCTAGTTGACCGCTAGGACTTTTACAATGCTGCCGAAAGACACGAAAGGTTCCATCCGTCATGGATTTACTGATTGATATTCTGCTCGACGCCGGCAAGGACACGCTGTCGCTGGTGCCGTTTTTGTTGGTGACGTATCTTGCTCTCGAGACACTTGAGCACGTTGCGGGCGACCGCGTCAACGGCGCTATCAAGCGCGCCGGCGCTGCGGGTCCCGTGGTTGGCTCGCTGCTGGGCATGGTGCCGCAGTGCGGATTTTCGGCCATGGCAGCAACGCTGTACGCCGGCCGTGTCGTGACCTTGGGCACGTTGGTGGCGGTGTTCCTTTCGACCTCCGATGAGATGCTGCCGCTGTTGCTTGCCGAGCAGGTTCCCGTGCAGACTATGGCGATGCTTTTGGCTTCGAAAGCGCTGATCGCACTGGTCACGGGTTTTATCGTGGACGCTGCCATTCGCGGCCTGCGCCGTAACGCCCGCGCGCACGCGGCGATTCGCCGTACCGTGCTGGGAACCGCGGCCAACCCGGCCCACGTGAACTGCGCGCACGACGACCACAGCGGCGGTGACATCATCGACGAGGTGGCCGAGGCAGGCGTGAGCGCCGACCACATCCACGAGCTGTGCGAGCGCGACCATTGCGGTTGTGATGAAGACGAGGACGAGCACGAACACGGACATGGCCACGATCACGGTCATGAGGGCGAACATGAACACCATGATGGTCACGGTCACTCTCACTCCCACGAAGGGACGCCTGTCCTGTCGATCATCCGCAGTGCGATCTCGCACACCGTGCAGGTCTCGGTATTCATTTTTCTGGTGACGCTGATTCTGGTCGCCGTGCTCGAGACGTTCGGCGAGTCCGCGATCGAGCAGTTCCTGCGCGGCAACGAGACACTCGCTGTCCTGGGTTCGGCGCTTGTCGGGCTGATTCCCAATTGCTCGGCGAGCGTGGTCATTACACAGCTGTATCTGGAAGGCGCGCTGCAACTGGCGCCGATGCTCGCCGGCACGCTCATTTCCGCCGGCGTGGGTTATCTGGTGCTGTTCCGCACCAACCGCAGCGCCCGCGAAAATGCCGTGTTCCTGATCATGATGTACGTCATCGGCGCTGGCTGGGGCCTCATCCTCTCCGCCGTTGGCCTCTAAGTAGGCCTAAAAAATGGGCTTCAAATAGCCATGCTCAGCGCCTGCGCAATGCGGCGACGCATGGCATTTTGAAGCCCGTTTTTTGTTGAGCCATGGATTCCGAGCGCTCACACCGCTCAAAACAAAAAGGTAGATTTTAGGCATGTCTCAAAAATCTACCTTGGTTAGTGCAGCAACTCGGTGAGGTTGCGTTTAAAGCGGGCGCGGTCTTCGCTGGTAAATGCTGCCGGACCGCGAGTGCGTCCGCCGGCGCGGCGTACCTTCTTTTCCTCGTGGCGAATAAACAGCTGCATGTCGATAGTCGCCTTGTCGTACACGCGCCCGCGCACACCGATGGCGGCGGCATCGCGCCCGAGCACCATGCTCGCCAAGCCAATGTCCTGCGTCACGACCACGTCGCCCGCCTGCAGGCGTTCGACAATGGCAAAGTCGGCGCTGTCGGCGCCCACGCTCACGTCGAGCGTCGTGACCCAAAAGCCGCGTCGCGCGTGCTCGGCATCGCGCGGGTCGTCGCGGCGAATGTGCCGTTCCAGGTTTTGCGTGCTGTTGCCGGCGATAACAACGGCGACGCCC
>USCN01000256.1 GCA_900553165.1 uncultured Collinsella sp. | reverse complement strand
ATTCGTCCTCGTCCACGGCGACGGCGACGACGCCGGTGCACACCGTGGCGCCGTCGCGCTCGGCCGTCAGGATATCGGTCATGGCCACGTGCTCAAGAATCTGCACGTTATCAAGCTTGCGAACGGCCTGGAGCAGCTTGGTCGTGATCTCCTTGCCCGTAATGTCGGCATGGAAGGCGATGCGCGGGCGGCTGTGCGCGCCCTCGCGGGTAAAGTCGAGGCTGCCGTCGGCCTTGCGCTCAAAATCCACGCCCATCGCCAGCAGGTCGTTGATGACCGAGCGGCTCGAGCGGATCATGATGTCGACGCTCTCGCGGCGGTTCTCGTAGTGGCCAGCGTGCATGGTGTCCTCAAAGAAGGCATCGTAGTCAGAACCTTCGGGCAGCACGCAGATGCCGCCCTGCGCGAGCATCGAATCGCACTCGTCGACAGCGCCCTTGGAGAGCATGATCACGCGCGTGCTCGTCGGCAGATTGAGGGCCGCGTACAGGCCCGCCACGCCGCAACCGGCAATGACGACGTCGCACTCCATATCGGGGTATTGTTTGGTTTCCACAGGAATCCTCTCCCTTGTAATGTGACATAAGGGACTGTCCCTCATGTCACATCGTTCTAGCGCGCCGCGTACTCGAGCATGCGGTCGAGCGTAAGTTTGGCTTGGTCGGCAGCCTCGTCCGACACACCGATCTGCACCTCGCCCTCGCCCGTCTCCAGGCAGCGCACGAGCTTTTCGAGCGTGATGAGATCCATGTTGACGCAGGTGGGCTGCACCGCGGGGAAATAGAACTTTTTGCCGGTGCCCTGGCAGCGGCGCTCGAGCTCGTAGAGCACGCCGCGGACCGTCACGATGATGAACTCGCTCGCGTCCGACTCCTCGGCGTACTTGATGATGCCGGCGGTGGAGCCGATGTAGTCGGCCTCGGCAAGGACGTCGGCCTTGCACTCGGGGTGCGCCAGCACGAGCGCGTCGGGATGCGCCTCCTGCGCATCGACGATCTGCTCGACGGTGATGATGTGATGGCGCGGGCAATAGCCATTGTTGAGGATGACGTGCTTTTGCGGCACCTGCTCGGCTACGAAGCGGCCCAGGTTTTGATCGGGGATAAACAGGACGTGCTGTTGCGGCAGCTCGGACACGATCTTGACGGCGTTGGAGCTGGTGACGCACACGTCACTCCAGCTCTTGATCTCGACCGTCGAGTTGACGTAGCAGACGACAGCCAGGTCGTCGCCGTACTCGGCGCGCGCCGCGTCGACCGTCTCGTGCTTGACCATGTGCGCCATGGGGCAGTCCGCGCCCGGCTCGGGCAGCAGCACGGTCTTGGTGGGGTTGAGCAGCTTGGCGCTCTCGCCCATAAACTCCACGCCGCACAGCACGATGGTCTGCTGCGGCAGGCTTTTGGCGAGCTTTGCCAGGTAAAAGCTGTCGCCGACGTAATCGGCAACGGCCTGGACCTCTGGCGCCACATAGTAGTGCGCCAAGATCACCGCGTCACGTTGGGTTTTTAGTTGCTGAATGGCCTCGACGAGCTCTGCGGGCACCAGTGCCGCGCGCTCCGTTGCCGTCGTTGCCGATGCTAGGCCGGCCGCGATATCGCGTGCAAGCTCCGACGCATCCATGTTCGCGCTCTGTGCCATCAAGGCCCCTCTCTTTTGGCGAATCTTGGGGCTTTAGTATGACACCTAGGTTTACAGCTGACAAGACAGCTGTAAACCTAGGTGTAAAGTTGAAATAAAGATTCAATCATGCGGCAGGTCCATTTTCGAACCGGCAAGCTGAGGATAGTCGAGCTCTCGATAGCGCAGGAGGCATCTTTGGACGCCCGCCGCGTATGGTCGACGGCATGCCCGTGGCCGAGCACACCGGACACGGCTTTGGAACCAGGAGTATTAAGCTTGCCGTCGAGCGCATGAACGGCAACTGCCAGTTCCGCATCAACGGCGACCGGTTTGAGCTGCGCGCCGTGATGTAAGGCGCGACAAGCCGGCGCTGGTCTCGACCCGCCAGGGCCGCCTTGCCGGCGCCAGTCCGCTACAGCGGCGCGGCTGCCGGGGTCAGCTGCTTGATGTATGCCCACATGCGCTGCTTGGCGGCTTTGTCAGTGAGCGCCGCCTCAAAACCGTCGAGCGCAAGCACA
>USCN01000255.1 GCA_900553165.1 uncultured Collinsella sp. | reverse complement strand
GTAACAAGGCACCAGAGATCGGCACCGGATACGGGAAACGCCCGCGAGCATACAACCCGCGGGCATCCCCTCAATCAAAAGCTCTTACGCCTGCTCGGAAGCCTTGGGCTCATCCTTGTACAGGACAAACGAGACGGCAAAGGAAACCAGCGCGGCAACCGCAAACATGATCGCATACTGCACGGGCTGGGCCAGGCACAGCAGGATACCGAAGATACCGGTAACGCCCGTGCCGGAGGCAGCCAGCGAAGTAAGCGCGCAGACCAGGGCACCGCAACCACCGCCGATGCAGCCGGCGATGAAGGGCTTAAAGAAGCGCAGGTTCACACCAAAGATGGCAGGCTCGGTAATACCCATGAAGGCGGACAGGGCCGAAGGAAGCGCCAGGCCCTTGATCTTGGCATCGCGGGTCTTAAAGGCAACGGCGAGTGCGGCACCACCCTGGGCGATGTTAGCGGCACTGGCGATGGGCAGCCAATAGGTTACGCCGTACTGGGCGAGCTGACCCAGGTCGATGGCGGTGTACATCTGGTGGATACCGGTAACGACCGTGGGGGCATAGAACAGGCCGACGATAAAGGAACCGATACCAAAGGGCAGGGTGAGCAGGGCCTGAATCAGACCGAGGATGGCGTTCTCGGCCCACACGAAGATGGGACCGACGGCAACGAAGGTCACGAGCACGGTAACGAACACCGAGACGAGCGGGGTCACAAAGAGGTCGAACATCTCGGGGACAACCTTGTGGAGACGCTTCTCGAGGAAGGCGAGTATGGCGCAGGCGATAACGATGGGGATAACGTGGCCCTGATAACCGACCCACTCAAAGCTGTACACGCCGGGAATGACGGTGACCATGGTCTGCACGCCCTCGGAGGCAACCGTGTAGGCGCTCTGCAGCGAGGAGTTGATGAACGCACCTCCGACGACGGCGCCCAAATACGGGTTAGCGCCAAAGGCCTTAGCCGCGGAGTAGCCGATCAGGATCTGCAGAATGCCAAAGGACGTGCCCGAGACCAGGTCGGCGATCTTGTAGATAAAGTTATTGGTGTCGAGCGCGATAAAACCGTTGGAGGCCATAAAGTTGAGCGCGCTCATGATTCCCAGCAGCAGGCCCGAAGCCACGATGGCGGGGATGATGGGGACAAAAACGTCGCCGAGCACCTTAATGGCACGCATAAAGATGTTCTGCTGCTGTGCCGCGGCCTCCTTAACCTCGGCTTTGGTGGCAGCCTCGACGCCGCTAAGCGCGATGAACTCTTCGTAGACCTTGTTGACGGTGCCAGTGCCAAAAATAATCTGGAGCTGGCCTTGGGCCTCAAAGACGCCCTTGGCGCCGTCGATATTCTCGATGGCCTCCTTGTCAACCTTGGCGTTATCGGCAATCACCAGGCGCAGACGCGTGGCGCAGTGTGCGGCCGAAACAACGTTGTCGGCGCCACCGACGTTGTCGAGCACCTCTTGGGCTGATTTGCGGTAGTCCATGACTTCCCTTTCCTCCAACGGGCGCATCTGCACCCGGCCATCTTTGACACTTACACTGTAATCGTTTTCAGTTATATATAGCTGTAATCGTTTTCATTAGCGGTAAACGGTAGATATTTGACGGTGAAAGGTGGTTTTGACCCAAAAACAGGGAATCAAAGGCCGGCAGACATGCCCAAAGCCTAGACATTCATCAGCTGATGTCCGAGCTTGAGCGTCTTGAGGCCGCTCTCCCCCTCCACGCCATCGAGCGTGTTGAGCAACATATTGGTCGCCTCGACGCCACTGGTCAGGTAACCGTAATGCACGGTGGGAATGCCGCCCGTCAGCGCGCGCAAAAATGCGTTGTCGCCAAAACCGCTCACGCGACGCACGCCCTCGCCCATGCCGCGCGCCTCGTCAAGAGCGCGCAGGGCGCCGGCCGCCATAGTGTCGGTCGCGCACGCGATAAACGAAACATCCGGCACTTCGCCCAGCAGCTCGCGCGACGCACGATAGCCGGAATCGAGGGTAAAGGACCCGCAGCGAATCAAATCGGGATCGAGCACAACGCCCGCGGCGCCCAGACCAGCTTCAAAACCACGACGACGGTCGTAACCGGCGTCCCCTACAAGCTAGAAAGAAGCATTCTCAGAAACTTGTTTGTGATGTGT
>USCN01000254.1 GCA_900553165.1 uncultured Collinsella sp. | reverse complement strand
GAAGGGTGGCCTGGCCCGAGGTGCAAAGCATCACAACATTCGATGTTTTTCGGCAAAATCGCAATTTTCATCGAATGTTGTGATGGTTTTTACTGCCTTGCGGCACGATCAAAATGTCGGCGTCCAAACAGCAGCAGTGCCGCGGGAACCGCCGTCACGACCATGCCCGCACCAACGAGCGTCTGCTGCACGCCAAATGTCGCCGCCAGCCACGGGGCAATCGCCAGCGGCGCCACGCCGGCGAACATATTGCCAAAGCCCATGACCGAGTTCACGCGACCGAGCTGCTCGAGCGGTGCCGTCGTTTGCACGATGGTGTTGTGGAGCGGGTTGACGATGCCCCAAGCTATGCCCAGTGCAATCTGGCCGACAAGGGCCACGCCCACGTACGGCGTCCCCACATAGAGCAGGCTTCCCAGGCCCACGGACATAAGCGCCACGAGCAGCGTTTTAAGGTTGACCAGGTGCGGCGGCAAGCGGAGCGCGAGCACGGCACCCAGCACCGCGCCGACACCGCAGGCAGACGAGAGCCAGCCCATCCACTCAACGCCAACGTGCAGAACATCGCGATAGAAAAACGACTCGAGCGGATCGAAGGCACCGTAGCCAAAGTTCGAGAGGAAGATGATGCAAAACAGCAGGGCGAGAACGCTGTTGGTAAAGACTGTCTTGATGCTGGCTGCGAAGGTAGCGCGGGAGGATGCGCTGGGGTTGGAGCTTTGTCCCGCACGCTCCCCTTCCTCTGCCGAATCGGCATCCGCATGCCCGGCGACATGGCTGGTCTGCGGCCTAAAGCCCCAACCGGCGACGAGCGCCAGCACGGTAAAGAGCATCATGAGCACAAACACCGCGCGCGACGACGCAGCCGCCGCGACAAAGCCGCCCAGCGTGGGGCCAACGATGATACTCACGTTTGAAAACATGGCGATGGCGGAGTTGATGTCTTTGAGCTCGACAGGATCGTCGGTGAGGTAAGCCGGATAGGATGTGGCGATGGGCTGGGCGAATCCCATCACAAAGCCCAGAAACACCGCGCCGAGTAGGACGACGCCGGTCGCGCTGCCAAAGGCGATGATTGCCGTGCCAGTTGCGAGAGCGCCGATGATGCTCAGCAAGAAATGGCGGCGCGGACCCCATGCGTCGAGCGCAGCGCCACCCGCAAAGGATCCCAGGATCACGAAAACGTTCATAAACAGAACGGCCAGCGATGTCGCCACGACTGAGGCATCGTCTGCATAGGTGAGCGTTCCGATGACGCCGATAAAATAACTGGTCTGAAACCCGGTGTAGATGAGAAAGCGCATCGCCACCAGCCGCTTGGCCTGCACGGACAGCGATGATTGAGGCTTTGAGAAAAGAGATGCGAGCATGGAGACTCCTTGTTTCATACGAATGCGGACGGCGGGCATTCACCACCGTCTGTCAAATCAATCTATCCGCATGAAACGTTAAGGACACATCAAGCCCCTTTTCTCCGTTTTTCGCCCGTCATGAACTACTTGGTAGATTGTAAGGCATGTCCCACGCATCTACCAAAGAAAAAACCACCACAAAGGTGCCTGACCCCTTTGTGGTGGTTGCGACGTTTACGCTGGTTGAGACTTGGCTAGGCCAGGTCGGCGCCGTTGGACTCGATGACCTTCTTGTACCAGAAGAAGCTGTCCTTGCGGCTGCGGGCGAGCGTGCCGTTGCCGTCGTTGTCCTTGTCGACGTAGATAAAGCCGTAGCGCTTCTTCATCTCGCCGGTCGAGGCGCTCACCAAATCGATGCAGCCCCACATGGTGTAGCCCATCAGGTCCACACCGTCCTCGATGGCAATCTCCATCTGCTTGATATGCTCGCGCAGGTAATCGATGCGGTAGCTGTCGTGAATCGAACCGTCCGCCTCGACCTCGTCCACCGCGCCCAGGCCGTTCTCGACAATCATCAGCGGCACCTGGTAGCGGTCGTAGACCTCCTCCAGGTAGTAGCGCAGGCCCTCGGGGTCGATCGCCCAACCCCAATCGCTCTTCTTGAGATACTCGTTGCCGGCGCCACCAAAAATGTTGCCTTGCTCCAGCAGCACCGGATCGGCCGTGGCGGTGGCGCTCATGTAGTAGCTAAAGCTGTAGAAGTCGACCTTGCCGACGGCCAGCGTGGC
>USCN01000253.1 GCA_900553165.1 uncultured Collinsella sp. | reverse complement strand
GCGGCCTCCCCCTTTTTTGCGTTTAAGGGCTTTTGTCTCACATAGTAGCTGTGTTTTATAACCCTCGTTTGTCGCATCTTCTGTGAACGGGCTACAATAACTTAGTCTGTGCGATATGGAGGTGAACATGGCTGAAGCTGGTATCGGCGTTGATATCGTCGAGATTTCCCGGATGAAATCAATTCTTGAAAAGACGCCGTCGTTTGCTCGGCGTGTGTTTACCGAAGAAGAGCGTGCGTATTGCGATGTATCATCGCGTCCCGCTGCTCACTATGCGAGCCGCTTTGCTTCGCGCGAGGCGGTGCTTAAAGCTCTCGGCACGGGTTTTAGTCAAGGCGTGGGTCGCAAGGATGTTTCGGTAACGCGTGATAAACTCGGCAAACCGAAGGCGCTGCTTTCGGGCCGTGCACTCGAGATCGCTCATGAGCTGGGTGTTGTTGAGGTCGCTCTTTCCATTACGCTTACAGGAGACTTAGCCGTTGCGAATGCCATCGCGATTACCGAAGATGCTCGGCCTAAGCCAAAAGATGAAAAGGTGAGCACCAAGAAACGCGTAGCGCAGACATTTAAAGAGGCTCGCTCTGTTTTAGATGAGCTTGAGCAGCTGCAGAATTCAGCATTGACGGAGCACCTGGGCGATGCTTCGCAAGATACGCTAGGAGCATAGATGAAACCGGTTTTGAGTACCGAAGAAGTCGTTCGTCTCGAGGATATCATCGAACGCGAAGGGACTTCGAAGGCCGAGCTTATGGAGCTAGCGGGTGAGTTTGCCGCCAACGAGGTCTTGAAGCTCAATCCCGATCGGGTTCTCGTTCTGGTCGGTTTTGGTAATAATGGCGGCGACGGGTTGGGTTGCCGCCGATATCCTGAGCCATAAGGGTGTGGACGTCGATATCGTTTCTCCGGTTGAGCCGGATGAGATTCCTGCTGCTCTGGCACGTCATGTTGCTCGTCGTACTGCCGGCCGCGATGTGCACGTTTGCGTCGGCCCCTCGCGTGACGAACTCGAGGTTTTGATCGATAAGGCCGATGTTGTTGTCGATGCCATTTTTGGTACCGGTTTCCATGGGAATCTGCGTGCGCCGTTCTCCATCTGGATTCCTACGGTCAATGAATGCGCCGATTGTGTCGTATCCATTGATGTCCCCTCGGGCCTGAATGCCGAGACGGGCGTTGTTGATGACGACTGCATTCGTGCCGAACATACGGTGACGATGATTGCGCCCAAGATTGGTCTGTATAGCGCTGATGGCCCTGAGTATGCTGGCGATTTGATCTGCGGCAATCTTTACGACCGTCTTGACGAGGTCATCGATGATGTCGACCACGCCGCCGAGATTGTCGAGCCCGGTGACTTAGTTGATTACTTTGCCCCACTACCTACGAATATCGATAAGTATTCCCGTGGCTCTGTGCTTATTGTCGCCGGATCTGCACAATATCCTGGTGCTGCCATTATGGCGGCCAAGTCTGCAGCTCGCGCGGGTGCTGGTTACGTGGCAGTCGCGGCTCCTGACGCCTGCGCTAATCTTATTCGCATTGCACTTCCTTCGATTCCCGTCTTTGCTATTCCGTCTGATTCCCGCGGCTCCTTTGGCGCCGCTGCGCGCATGACGGTGTGCGAGATTGCAAAGAAGTACAGCTGCGTACTGTGCGGTCCCGGTATGACGACGTCTGCCGGCGCTATGCAGGTGGTTTCGGGCTTGCTCGAGCTTGATGTACCGCTTATTTTGGATGCCGATGCACTCAACTGCCTTGCTAAGATTGCCATTGACGGTATTGATAGTAACCCCGAGATGTATCGTCGCGAGCAGCCGTTGGTTATGACACCGCACTATCGTGAGCTTTCGCGTCTGGTTGCCGGTGACGAGGTGAACGACCTTGGTACCGCGATTGCAGCCGCGCAGAAGGTTGTCTGGGCTGCAGGCTCCGACAATCTGGTGGTCATTGCCAAAGGGCCGACGACGGCTATCTGTGGCGTTGAGCGTGTACTGCTGCCGCTCTCGGGTCCGGCTTCTCTGGCAACTGCCGGTTCAGGTGATGTTCTCGCGGGTATTTTGGCCGGCACGCTTGCCACCATGCGCGACGAGATGGATCGTTGGGAGTTGCTGTATTCGTACGCCGTCGCACTTCACAGCTACGCCGGTTTTGCCGCGGCGACGGAGTATGGTGAGAAGA
>USCN01000252.1 GCA_900553165.1 uncultured Collinsella sp. | reverse complement strand
TCAGGTCCATCCCGCCCATCAGTTGCGGTGGAATACGGACTGTTTTGCCTGTCAAAAGTCTTATCTACTCCGTATTCCACCGCAACTTTTTTGTGAGGGTCGGGATTGAAGGTGGGGAGTGCGAGCGAGTGCGAATGCAGCGGATACTGATACGATAGGTACGTTAGCAACTGCCGCCGAGCGGCTCAAACGAAAGGAACCCTGTATGGAGTCATCCGCCTACCCGATGCTCTTTAGCCCGATCAAGGTCGGTACGACCGAGGTCAAGAACCGCGTCTTTATGCCGCCGGTATCCACGAACCTGGCCGATCATGGCTATGTGACCGACGACTTGGTCGACCACTACCGTGCCCGCGCCAAGGGCGGCGTGGGCCTGATCATCACCGAGGTCGTGACGGTCGAGCCCACCTATACCTATCTGCCGGGTGACATGTGCTGCTACGACGATACGTTTATCCCCGGCTGGGAAAAGCTCGCCGCGGCCGTCCACGAGTACGGCTGCAAGATCATGCCGCAGCTCTTCCACCCCGCTTACATGGCCTTTAACATTCCGGGCACGCCGCGCCTGATCGCTCCGTCTTTTGTGGGCCCGTCCTATGCCCGCGAGGCACCGCGCCCCATCACGGTCGACGAGATTCACGAGCTCACGCATCAGTTTGGCGACGCTGCCGTTCGTATGCAGAAGGCTGGCGTCGATGGCGTTGAAGTCCATGCGGCACACGCCCACGGCATGCTCGGCGGCTTTTTGACTCCGCTCTACAACAAGCGTACCGACGAGTATGGTGGCTCGCTCGACGCCCGTATGCGCTTCTTGCTCGAGGTCATCGCCGAGATTCGTGAGCGCTGCGGCAAGGACTTCATCATCGACGTTCGTATCTCGGGCGATGAGTACACCGATGGCGGCCTGACCCTCAACGACATGATCTATGTCTCGCGTCGCTTGGAGAAGGCCGGCGTCGACATGATTCACGTGTCGGGCGGCACCACCATCAAGCGCGGCTCCGCGATTCCCGCCGCCGGTACCCAGCAGGCCTCGCACGCCGCCTGCTCGCGCGAGATCAAAAAGCACGTCAACATTCCCGTCGCCACCGTCGGCCGTATCAACGAGGCCTGGATTGCCGAGGAGCTGATCGAGGACGGCGCTGCCGACATCTGCATGATGGGCCGCGCCAATCTGTGCGATGCCGAGTTCTGCAACAAGGCCGCTGCCGGCAACGCTGACGCCATCCGCCCCTGCATTGGCTGCCTGCGCTGCCTGAATGGCATTATGTTTGGCAAGCGCATCTCCTGCACCGTCAACCCGGACGTGGAGCGCGACGAGGCCGGCTACGAGCCTGCCGCCAAGGCCAAGAACGTGCTCGTTGTGGGCACCGGCCCCGCGGGCATGGAGGCGGCGTTCATTGCCGCCAAGCGCGGTCACAACGTGGTGCTCGTGGATAAGCAGGACGAGCCGGGCGGCGAGATGCGTATCGCGGCCGTTCCGCCAGCAAAGCAGGAGCTCACCCGCGTGATCAAGTATCAGTACCGTCGTCTGGCCGAGGCGGGCGTGAAGTGCATATTTGGCACCGAGCTTACTGCCGAGGACATTCAGCGCGACTATGCCGGCTATGAGGTCGTCCTGGCTTATGGCGCCGAGCCCATCGCTCCGGCCTTCATGCAGGGCTTTAAGCAGGTTATGACGGCTGACGACCTGCTGGGTGGCAAGGCTTTCCCGGGCAAGAAGATCGTCATTGTGGGCGGCGGCACCGTTGGCTGCGAGACGGCAGATTACCTGGCCCCGCTGGTCAACGACCTGTCGCCGGCCAATCGCGATGTCACCGTCATCGAGATGACCAAGACGCTTGCCGCCAACGAGGGCGGTGCCGGTCGCGCGGTGCTCATCACGCGCATGCTCTCCAAGGGCGTTCATGTGCTGACAGAGGCCAAGGTGACCGAGATTACCGAGGACACTATCAGCTACGAAAAGGACGGCGAGGTCCACACCATCACCGGTGCCGATACGCTGGTGCTTGCCATGGGCTATCGTCCCAATACCAAGTTGGCCGACGACCTTGCCGCTGCCGGCGTTACCACCCACGTGCTGGGCGACGCCAACAAGTGCGGCAACATCCGCGATGCCATCGGCGATGGCTATAAGGTTGCCTGCGAGCTCTAGTCACTCCCTTTGCACCAATCGATTGCAAAAAGCGGCGGCTGCCCTGTGT
>USCN01000251.1 GCA_900553165.1 uncultured Collinsella sp. | reverse complement strand
GCTCTGCCGTCGCAGTCCGCTCAAGCGCCTGTGGGGCGGGGTGCTGGCCGACAGCTGCGCCGGCCATCCGCTCCCCGGGGAAGACGTTGCCGCCGCCACGGCGCGTCGCATCAACGAAGAGCTTGGCGTTACGCGCGGGCCCGATCAGCTCAAGCACCTCGGTCACGTGGTGTACCGCGAGGACCATGGCGACGGCCGCTGCGAGTGCGAATGGTGCGAGGTGTTCGCAGCCCATGTTGAGCCGGGCGAGCTGCATATCAACCAAGAGGAGATCTCGGAAGTGCGCCGCGTGGCCCCGTCCGAGCTTAAAGGCTACCTGCAGGGTCACCCCGAGCAGCTGGCCCCCTGGCTCCGCGAGGCTCTGGAGGTCCCCTCCATCCGCGCAGCCCTCGCTATGTGAAAAAAGACAGTCCCTTTGCCACATCCAAACCGTCACAACATTTGATGAAAATCTCGAAAACGAGGAAAAGCGTCGAATGTTGTGACGCTTTTTGTCCAGAGGATCGCTTCTCATCCAAAAATCCCGCTTGACTGTATTGCAACAACACAGCGCAACGTAAGGGGCGTCCGATAACGGGCGCCCCTTTTTAAGCGGCAACGTGGTTGCGAATCCGGAGCGCCCCCAACAAGAAAGGTGGGGAGATGGAAGCGGAAAAGAAGGCGTTTAAGATCACCAAGCGCGAAATTGGCTTTGTGCTGGGTATCGTTGTCTTTTTGCTGGTGAAGTTTCTTCCTTTGGCGGAGCTGAGCTCGACGGTCGAGCTCACGGTCGGTGGCCAGACCTGTCTGGCACTGACGCTCGCCACGGTGGTGTTCTGGGCATGTGGCGTGGCGCAGCCGGGCTTTGTGGGCCTGCTCTACTGCGCGCTGCTCGTTCTGTTCAAGGTGTGCGTGGACGACACGGGCGCCGCGAGCATCTCGGCGACGGTCGCCTCTACGTTTAGCTCGTGGACCAAAGCCACCATGTGGCTCGTCATTGGTGCCTACCTCATCGCCAGCGCGGTCAAGGAGTCGGGCCTGGGCGAGCGCATCGCCTATGCGTTTATGCTCAAGTTCGTGCGCGACGCCAAGTCGCTCATCATCTCAATCTTCGCGCTCACCTTTGTGCTGTCGCTGCTGATCCCGCATCCGTTCCCCCGCGCCTTCCTCATCCTCGCCGTCGTCTCGGTCATCGCCGAGTCCGCCGGCTACGGTGACGACGATCGCGGCAAGCTCGGCTTCCTCGTGTTTGCCGCTGCTGCCCCGGGCTCCATGTTCTTCCTGACGGGTGACTCCACGCTCAACCCGCTCGTTGCGCAGTACAGCGCCGAGGCCGGCGGCATGAGCCCGTCCTTTGTCGACTGGTTCCTGTACATGAGTGTGCCCATGCTGGTCGCGCTGCTGTGCACCCTGTTCCTGGGCCTCTTCCTCTTTAAGCCCAGCAAGGAACTCGTCTATGATCGCGAGCAGATCGTGGCCAAGCAGGCTGCGCTCGGCAAGCTCTCCGTCAAGGAGATCCGCACCATCGTGTGGCTTGTCATCGCCATCGCGCTGTGGCTCACCGTCTCGGGCGATTACATCGGCTGGGTCACCCTGGCCATCGGCGTCTGCCTCGCTATGCCCATCGTCGGCGAGGTTCTCACCCCCGCCAGCTGGAACGCCGTCGACATCAAGTCCCTCATGTTCCTGACGGCCGCCATGGCCGTGGGCTCCGTGGGCGGTGCCACCGGTATGAACGCCTGGATTGCCGATGTCGTGCTTCCCAGCTCCGTGCCCGAGAACATCTTCCTGTTCGCCCTGCTTGTCGCCGCGCTTTCCATGATCATCCACATGTTCATGGGCTCGGTCATGGCCGTGCTCGGCGTGTGCGTGCCGGCGTTCATCAGCTTCGCGGCCGGCTCCAGCGTGAGCCCGCTCGCCGTGGCGCTCATCGTCTTCACGTCCATCAACATCCACTACATCCTGCCGTTCCATAACCTGCCGATCCTTATCGGCGAGGGCAAGGACGCCGGCGGCTACACCTCCAAAGAGGCCATGCGCATGGGCATTCCCCTCACCGCGGTCGTCTTTATTGTCGTGCTGGTCGAGGCCGCCTGGTTCCATCTCTTTGGCCTGATGTAAGCGGTCGAGCGCTAGGGCTGTAAGCAGCCGAGTGCTCGAACTGCGAGTGGCCGAGCGTCCCATCTATGAGCGCCGCGGCCCCACTACGTTACCCAGCCCGGCGGCATCCTC
>USCN01000250.1 GCA_900553165.1 uncultured Collinsella sp. | reverse complement strand
GAGCCTTGAGCTGCTCGAGCATCCAGGTCTTGACCTCGCGAGCGTTGGTGAGGGTCTCAAGCGTGGTGAAGGTCTTGGAAACGATGATCACGAGCGTGGTCTCGGGATCGAGGCCCTTGAGCTTCTCTGCCTGATCGTTGGGGTCGATGTTGGAGATATAGCGGCAGTCGATACCGGCGTCGGCGTAGGGACGCAGAGCCTCGTAGGCCATGACCGGGCCCAGGTCGGAGCCGCCGATGCCGATGGACACCAGGTGCTCGATCTTCTTACCGGTTACGCCCTTCCACTCACCGGAGCGCACGCGCTCGGCGAAGGCATACATGCGATCGAGAACCTCGTGCACGTCGGCGACGACATCCTGGCCGTCAACGATGAGCTGGCCCTTCTCGCTTGCCGGACGGCGCAGTGCGGTGTGCAGAACAGCGCGGTCCTCGGTGGTGTTGATGTGCTCGCCGGAGAACATGGCGTCGCGGCGCTCCTCGAGCTTCACCTCGCGGGCAAGATCGCACAGCAGCTTGACGGTCTCATCGGTCACCAGGTTCTTGGACAGATCGAAGTGAAGGTCGCCAGCGTCAAAGCTCAACTTATTCACGCGGTCGACATCGGCGGCGAACCATGCCTTAAGGTCGATACCTTCGGCCTCGAGCTTCTCCTGATGGGCCTCGAGCGCCTTCCAAGCGGCGGTCGACGTAGCGTCGATAGGTGCGGCAACAGTTGCCATAAAGTCCTCCTCAACATACGGGCGCATATCTCCATGCGCCCGGATAATCAGATGACCCTATTCTAGCGCAGGTCAAGACCGTAATCAGCGAGCGTTGCCAATCCGCCCCCAAACGGCGACCGACCAAAAAGGGACAGGTTTATTTTGGCAGGTCAAACGCTTTACCTACAAAAATTAACCTGTCCCTTTATGGCAAATATCAGGCCGCGGCGCAGACGCTACCGAGCAACTCTCGCAGAGGAGACCCAATGCCCTCAAGCAGTTCGGGAGCGATAATGGCAAAAACGGGAACCTCACCGGCCCCCACGACGGCAGGCACTTTGCCCTCCGAGACAATACATCCATAAGGGACAAAACCGTCTTCGCCGGCATCGAGCGCCGCCGTGCGACGCGCGAGTTCGCGCGCAAAGCCGGCAGTATCAGCATCGCCGATCGCCAGGACAAAGTCCACGCCTTCGTCGGTCGCCAGGGCCACGGCTTCGTCGATCAGCTCGTCTCCCCCGTCGCCAACCGAGCCGCAGCGGAAAAGCACGCGCTCGAGCAGAGCTCGATCAACCGAGCCGAGTGCCGCCGAGACGAGCTCATCGCGCGTATGCTTGTCACCGCCCAGCACGACCAGCGCCTTGGTGCCACCGTAGTGAGCGACCAATCGTCCGCACCAGCGAGCCACGTCTCCATCCGCAACAAGGCGCGTCGGCATACCAAACCCATAGTTGACCATTATCCCCACAACCCTTCCGTGCTTTATGGTGGTATCGATCGTTAGGCTCATGCTACGAAGCGAGGTTTTCCGAGCTGTTTCGCACTCTTTAGAGCTGCGTTAAAACCCGATGCGGCCGCACGACCGTACCTGCCAAAAAGGGACAGGTTTTGACGGTGTCCGGACGAGCGGCTATTATCGAACATGTATTCGATAAGAACATGTGTTTGATGGGAGGACGCGTGGGGCACGAGCGTCACACCTATATCTGCATCGACCTCAAGACGTTTTACGCTAGCGTCGAGTGCGTTGACCGTGGGCTTAACCCGCTCACCACCAACCTGGTCGTTGCCGACGAATCGCGCGGGCGCACGACCATCTGTCTCGCTATCACGCAGGCCATGAAAGACCTCGGGATACATAACCGCTGCCGTTTGTTCGAGATTCCCGACGGCATCGACTACATCAAGGCCGTACCGCGCATGCAGCACTATATGGAGGTGTCGGCGCAAATCTACGGCATCTATCTGGAATACGTGAGTCCGCAAGACATTCACGTCTACTCAATTGACGAGTGCTTTATCGACGTGACACCCTATCTGGACCTCTATCACACCGATGCGGAAGGCTTCGCCTGCATGTTGCGCGACGAGGTCCTGGCACGCACCGGCATCACGGCGACGGTCGGCATCGGCCCCAACCTATTCCAGGCCAAGGTTGCACTCGATATCACCGCCAAGCACGTGCCCAGTCGCATCGGAAAACTCGACGACGAGACCTTTCGCAAGGAGATCTGGCCCCATCGCCCCATCACCGACATCTGGGGCATCGGCCCCGGCGTGGCGGCCCGTCT
>USCN01000249.1 GCA_900553165.1 uncultured Collinsella sp. | reverse complement strand
GGTTCCAGACCGGCGATGGTGCGCAGCAGCGTCGACTTGCCGTCGCCGTTTTTACCGACAATACCAATGCGGTCGCCCTCGCCCACGCCGAGCGTCACGCTATCGAAAATATGCTTGGTGGGAAACTCTAGGCTGATGGAATCGCATCCCAAAAGAATCGCCATATGCCCTGCTCCTTCGTAGAAATTCAACGTTGTCCATGATAGCAGCGAGCCCCACCCCAAACCACCACGAAGGTGCCTGTCCCCTTTGTGGTGGTCGTTTCGGTCGCAGAGCAAAAAGGCGGGCCATCTCACGCAAGAGATGACCCGCCTCTCCAATCAGTCCCGCGGCAACCGTGGCCGCCGCGGGCCTCAAGCATGTCCCGGACTAGGAGAACATGCCGGTGAGGTAATCATTCAGCCGCTTATCCTTGGGCCGTTGGAAAATCTCGTCGGTCTCGTCGTACTCGACCATATCGCCCATGTAGAAAAACGCCGTGCGGTTGGACACGCGCGACGCCTGCTCCATGTTGTGCGTCACGATGACGATGGCGCGGTCGGCCACGATCGACGACATGAGGTCCTCGATCGCCAGCGTCGAGATGGGGTCGAGCGCCGAGCAGGGCTCGTCGAACAGGATTACGTCGGGGTTGAGCGCCAGCGTGCGCGCAATGCACAGACGCTGCTGCTGACCGCCCGAAAGCGCGTAGGCGCTCTTGTCGAGCTTGTCTTTGACCTCGTCCCACAGCGCGGCGCCGCGCAGGCTTTCCTCGACCATGCGATCGAGCTCGTCGCGGTCGGTGATGCCGTGGCGCTTGGGCGCAAACGTGATGTTGTCGCGAATGGACTTGCGAAACGGATTGGGCTGCTGGAACACCATGCCAATGGAACGACGCAGCTCGTACGTGTTCTCGGTCTTGGTGTTCACGTTGCGCCCGCGGTAGTTGATCTCGCCCTCCACGCGACAGCCGCGAATCTCGCGATTCATAAGGTTGAGGCTGCGCAAAAAGGTCGACTTACCGCAGCCCGAAGGCCCGATGAGCGCCGTGATCTCGCCCTTATGGAAGTCGAGCGACGTATTGTGCAGCGCATGGTGGTCGCCATAGTACACGTTGACGTCCTTGGCGGAGAGCACGACCTCGTCGCTCACGGCCTTGCCGCTCACGCGCACGCGCCTCTCGCTCTCCCCCACGCTCGACAGAAAGTCCTGGGTGTCGGACGCGGCCGCCTCGGTTGCGGGCGTTGCATTCATATCGCTCATTCGGCCGTCATCTTCCTTGCCAGTTGCTTGCCCACGATACGGGCGACTACGTTAAACAGCAGCACGCAGGTCATCAGCAGTGCGGCGGTGCCCCAAACGATCTGCTGGGCCTCGGGGCTGCCCTCGCCATAGATCTTGTAGATGTGCACGGCCAGCGACTCGCCGGGACGGAACACGTTCCAGGCGCAGGTGGGGCTCGACAGGTTAAAGCTCAAGAAGTTCAGGCGAACCGGCGAGCTCATGCCCGAGGTAAAGAGCAGCGCCGCCGCCTCACCAAACACGCGGCCGGCCGAAAGGACGATGCCGGTCACGATGGCGGGCATAGCCTCGGGGATCAGGATGTGCAGTGTGGCCTCCCAGCGGGTAAGGCCCATAGCCAGGCACGCATCGCGCTGGGCCTGCGGCACGTCCTCGAGCGCCTGCTGGATCACGCGCACCAGGATGGGGATGTTGAACATGGTGAGCGCGACAGCGCCGGAGATGATGGAGTACTTCCAGCCCAGCTGCACCGAGAACACCAGAAAGCCGAACATGCCGACGACGATGGATGGCAGCGAGGACAAGGTCTCGATAGCGGTGGAGGCGATGTCGCGGATGGGTCCGTCCGGCGCGTACTCAACCAGGAAGACCGCACCGCCCAGACTGATGGGCACCGAGATGATCAGGGTGATCAGCAGCAGATAGAACGAGTCGAACAGCTGGTAGAGCACGCCGCCCTGGGTTCCGTTGGCGCGCGCTGGCTGCGTGAGAAATCCCGGCTGGAACAGCGTCGAGATGCCCTCGAACAGGATATAGGCCACCATGGAGATGACGATGAGCATGACGATGGCGACAATTGCCGTCAGCACGCCCGTGGCGATGCGGTCCTGCTTTTGGACACGCCCGAGTCTTGCCTCGTCGATATGGATGCGCATGCTAGCCACGAGCCTTCGCCCCCTTGCGGCCAATGAGATGGATGATCAGGATGAAGATGAGGCTCATGCCCATCAGCAGCAGTTTCACCTTGTTAGCCAGGATGGTCTCGATCTCCTGACCTCATGATCCA
>USCN01000248.1 GCA_900553165.1 uncultured Collinsella sp. | reverse complement strand
TTTACCGTGATCTTTGCGACCGGCGCGATCGATGATGTCTTCCAGCTCAAGCCCAAGCAAAAGCTGGCCGGCCAGGTGCTCGCCGCGCTCATCGCCTGCATCGGCGGCTTAAAAATCGGCGTCATCATCAACCCGTTTGCCCCCGGCGAGATCATGCTTGGCTGGCTCGCCTACCCCATCACCGTAATCTACCTAGTGGCGTTCACCAACATCATCAACCTCATCGACGGCCTCGACGGCCTGGCCACGGGCATTTGCGGCATCGCATCGTTCACCATGTTCACGATGGCCATGCTTTCGGGCCGTATCGACGCCGCCGCGCTCTCCATCGCGCTCTTTGGCTCGTGCGTGGCTTTTCTGCATTACAACTTCAACCCCGCAAGCATCTTCTTGGGCGACTCGGGGTCGCTGCTGCTGGGCTTCGCTTTGGGCTCCATCTCGCTGCTCAACGTGAGCCGCACCGCCGCGCTCACCTCGCTCATCATCCCGCTCATCGTGGCAGGCGTGCCTATCATCGACACGTTCAGCGCCATCGTGCGCCGCAAGCGCGCCCACATTAGCATCGGACAGGCCGACAAGGGCCACATCCACCACCGCCTGATCCAAGAGGGCTACAGCCAAAAGCAAGCCGTACTGCTCATCTACGCCTGGTGCATTATGCTTTCGGCCGGCGCCGCCGCGATCAATCAGGTCGAGGTGCCCACGCGCGTACTCATCTTTGTCGTGCTCGCCATTGGCTCGGCGGCCTTCGCCAAGCACCTGCACCTGTTTGAGCCCGTCCTGCGCCACCATTACAACAAGCGCACACACGAAGACGAGCTGGTAACCCCCGACGACCCCGCCTTTGAACAGGAGGAGCAGGCAGCCGAGGAACGTAAAGAAGAGCGCCACCACAAGCTCTAGGATAAGTTGCCGAGGATGCGCCCAGGCGACGCTGGCCAAGCGCAGCCGCGCCGCACCCATCGCACAAGCCGCCCCTCTCCCGCCCCTCGCCTACTTACGCCCCACCCCTTTCAATAAACGCGTTATCATCTTGACCAATACGCATACGTTAGGAGCAATTATGCCAAACGAGAACAGCTACGAAGTCGCGCTGCAAAAAAGCAACGCCATTCGCGAGGGCCTGGCAAAGACGCCCGAGAAGTTCACCATGCTCACCGGCGACCGCCCGACCGGACGCTTGCACCTGGGCCACTACTTTGGCACCCTCAAGGGCCGCGTGGAGCTGCAGAACATGGGCGCCAAGACCAACGTGCTCATCGCCGACTACCAGGTCATCACCGACCGCGACACCACCGAGCATATCCAGGACAACGTGTACAACATGGTCATGGACTACCTTGCCTGCGGCATCGACCCCGACAAGACCATGATCTACGCGCACTCCGCCGTGCCCGCCGCGAACCAGCTCATGCTGCCGTTCCTGTCGCTGGTGTCCGAGGCCGAGCTGGCGCGCAACCCCACGGTCAAGGCCGAGATGGAGGCCTCGGGCCACGAGCTCACCGGCCTTCTGCTCACCTACCCGGTGCACCAGGCTTGCGACATCTTGTTCTGCAAGGGCAATGTGGTGCCGGTCGGTCGCGACCAGCTGCCGCACATCGAGCTCACCCGCACCATCGCTCGCCGCTTTAACAACCGTTACGGCAAGGTATTTCCCGAGGTAGAGGCGCTGCTGTCCGAGACCCCGCTGCTGCCCGGCCTTGACGGTCGCAAGATGAGCAAGAGCTACGGCAACGCCATCAATATTTCGATGACCGCCGAGGAGACGGCCAAGCGCATCAAGAAGAGCCAGACCGACTCCGAGCGCATGATCACGTTTGATCCCGAGAACCGCCCCGGCGTGTCCGGCCTACTTTCGACGGCTGCCATCTGCACCGGTCGTTCCGAGGTCGAGATTGCCGAGGAGATCGGCATGGGCGGCTCCGGCCAGCTCAAGAAGTACGTGACCGAGGCCGTCAACGAATACTTCGCCCCGATCCGTGAGCGTCGCCAGCGCTACGAGAACGACCTGGATTACGTCAAGGACGTGCTGCACGAGGGCAATCGCCGCGCCAACGAGATCGCCGAGCAGACCCTGGCCGAGGTTCAGGACGCCATGGGCATGGTGTACTAGACCGATCTGCTGGCTTGAGCTGTCGATTGTTTTAGGGCGGGCGCTACGGCGTCCGGCTGGAAGCCTGTGCGCCGTCCATCCACATGATGAAAGCTGTCATCCACACCGAGCTGAGTCCCATCGTGGGGACGGAGAAGCAGAGCGAAGACCTCGTGCAGAGCCTTTTGAAGGATTTCGAGGACGACCCCGTCCGCCTGTGGGAGT
>USCN01000247.1 GCA_900553165.1 uncultured Collinsella sp. | reverse complement strand
AAGCCGGACAGACGATTGGAATTATCGGGCAGACTGGTGCAGCAAAATCGACTCTCGTACAGCTGATTCCGCGCCTGTACGACGTCACGGGTGGCAGCATTTCGCTCGATGGTATCGACGTGCGTGACATGACCCTTTCCGAGCTGCGCCGCCGCATTGGTTACATCCCGCAGCAGGGTCGCCTGTTCTCGGGCACCGTCGAGAGCAACCTTAAATTTGCCGGCGACATGGTGAGCGATGATGACATGCACCGGGCGGCACGCATCGCCCAAGCCGAGGACTTTATCGCCGAGCGCGAGGGCGGCTACGACTCCCCCATCAGCCAGGGCGGCTCCAATGTCTCGGGCGGTCAGCGCCAGCGTCTGGCCATCGCCCGCGCGTTGGCCAAAAAGCCCGAGGTCGTGGTGTTCGATGACTCGTTTAGCGCACTCGACTACAAGACCGACGCTCGCCTGCGCGAGGAGCTGGCCAAAAACGTTACCGACGCCGCACTCGTGGTCGTGGCCCAGCGCATCGCGACCATCATGCACGCCGACCAGATCATCGTGCTCGACGACGGCCACGTGGTGGGCACCGGTACGCACGAGGAGCTGCTGCACAGCTGCCCGGCGTACCTGGAGATCGCACAGTCACAGCTTTCCGCCGAGGAGCTGGGGCTTACCCAAGAAGAGATTGAAGCCGTTATGGAAGGAGGCGAGCGCTAATGGCAGACGAAACCAAGACTCAGATTCCCAAGCCCACCCGCCAGCGTGGACCCATGGGCCGCATGGGCGGCATGCGTCGCGGCGAAAAGGCCAAGGACTTTAAGGGCACCATGAGGCAGCTGCTCGGCTATATCGGCCAGCACAAGATTGCCGTGTTTGCCGCCGTCGCCTTTGCCGTGTGCTCGGTCGTCTTTAATATCGTGGGACCCAAGGTACTCGGCCAGGTCACCACCAAGCTATTCGAGGGTCTGGTTGCCAAGGTCAACGGCACCGGCGACGTTGACTTTGACTGGATCGCCAAGACGCTCGGCTTTTTGCTCTGCCTGTATCTGGCGAGCTCTGTTTGCAGCCTGATCCAAGGCTGGCTCATGACCGGCGTCACGCAAAAGATCTGCTATCGCATGCGCAAGGAGATCGCCGCCAAGATCGCCGTCGTTCCGATGAGCTACTTTAACGGACACAGCAAGGGCGACGTGCTCAGCCGCATCACTAACGACGTCGATACGCTGGGCCAGTCGCTCAACCAGAGCGTGACGCAGCTCATCACGTCGGTGACGCAGATTATCGGCGTCCTCGTCATGATGCTGTCGATCAGCCTGCCGCTCACCGGCGTCACCGTGCTCACGCTGCCGGCCGCCGCGATAATCCTGGTCGTGATGATTCACTTCTCGCAGCCGTACTTCCGCGAGCAACAGCAGGTTCTGGGCGCCGTCAACGGCATTATCGAGGAGGACTTTGCCGGCCAGAACGTCATTCAGGTGTTCGACCGCGCCGAGGCCTCGATCGAGGAGTTCGACCGTCAAAACGACCGACTCTTTATTAGCGGCTGGCGTTCGCAGTTCCTGTCGGGCCTGATGATGCCGCTTATGAGCCTGGTGGGCAACATGGGCTATGTGGGCGTCGTCGTGGTGGGCGCACAGCTCGCGTTGACCGGCAATGCCACGCCCGGCGACATCCAGAGCTTTATCCAGTACGTTCGCAACTTTACGCAACCCGTACAGCAACTGGGCAACGTGAGCAATACGATGCAGTCGATGGCCGCTGCCACCGAGCGCGTCTTTGAGTTCCTGGCCGCGCCCGAGGAGGAGCAAAAGGCCGACGCGCAGATTCCCGAAAAGCGCCCCGGCCACGTGGAGTTCGACCATGTCAAGTTTGGCTACACGCCCGACAAGACCATCATCCACGACTTTAGCTGCGAGGCGCAGCCCGGCCAAACCATTGCCATCGTCGGCCCCACCGGCGCCGGCAAGACCACCATGCTCAAGATCCTGCTCGGCGAGGAGACGCCGGACAGCGGCGTCATCCGCAAGGGCGTCGGCCTCAAGCCGGCCTATCTGCCGCAGCAGGTGCATTTCGCCAATCCGCACCGCAACCTCATCGACACGCTCATCTACGACAAGAACGTATCCATGCAGGTGGCGCGAAACCGGCTCGGTTCGTTCCAGTTTATCGGTGAAACCCAGCTGAAAACCGTAGATATGCTGTCCGGCGGTGAGAAAAGCCGTTTGCGCCTGTGTGAGCTGATGTACGATCCGCTCAACCTGCTCATCCTCGATGAGCCGACCAACCACCTTGACCTCGCCTCGCGCGAATGGATCGAGGAGGCCGTCGAGGCGTTCGACGGCAC
>USCN01000246.1 GCA_900553165.1 uncultured Collinsella sp. | reverse complement strand
GCAGGTGGAGTCGACGCCTGCCGACGGCAACATTCCCTACGTGCAGGCCTACGACACGCAGACCGGCAAGCCGCTGGGCGGCCAACAGGTTGTAAACAAGCACACGGTGGTCAAGACCAAGACCAAAAAGCTGCCGATCTTTATTACGGCGCTTGCCGGCTGTGCCTGCGGCGCACTGCTGGTCATCGCGCTCATTATGAGTGGCACGCTCGATATCGGCAGCGGCAGGAACGCCGTGACGGCGGGTGCTTCGGGTTCATCGACGCAAAAGATTACGATTGATTCCGAGGACACCACGCTGGCCGAGGCCGTTTCTGCCAAGGCGTTGCCCTCCGTGGTTTCCATTACCGCCACTTCGAGCGGTAGCCAGAATGGTTCGCTTTCGCAGTCTGCCGACGAGTCGGATAGCTCGGGTAGCGTCGGCTCGGGCGTTGTGCTCGATACCGAGGGCCACATCCTCACCAACAATCACGTGGTCGACGGCTACGACCAGTACGTGGTGACCATGGACGACGGCACCACCTACGAGGCCGAGTTCGTGGGCAACGATGCCTCGAGCGACCTGGCCGTCATCAAGCTCAAGGATGCCGATGCCTCCAAGCTCACGCCGATCGAGATCGGCGATTCCTCCAAGCTCAACGTGGGCGAGTGGGTCATGGCGATCGGCTCGCCGTTCGGTAACGAGCAGTCTGTCTCCACGGGTATCGTCTCGGCGCTGTATCGCTCCACGGCCATGAGCTCTACCAGTGGAAACACCATCTACGCCAACATGATCCAGACCGATGCCGCCATCAACCCGGGCAATTCCGGTGGCGCGCTCGTTAACGACAATGGTGAGCTGGTGGGCATCAACTCGCTCATCGAGAGCTATTCGGGCTCCAGCTCGGGCGTGGGCTTTGCCATTCCGGTCAACTACGCCAAGAACATTGCCGACCAGATCATCGACGGCAAGACGCCGGTGCATCCGTACATGGGCGCTACGCTTTCGAGCGTCAACGCGCTCAACGCCCGCACCAACAAGCTGAGCACCGATAGCGGTGCGTATGTGGCGAGCGTCGTCGAGGACGGTCCCGCAGCCAAGGCCGGCATTCAGGAAGGCGATGTCATCACCAAGCTGGGCGACGACGAGATTACGAGCGCCGACGGCCTGATCATCGCACTGCGCAGCCACGAGGTGGGCGAGAAGGTCGAGATCACGCTCATGCGCGGCAAGGAAGAGAAGACGGTTACCGTCGAGCTGGGCTCCGATGAGGAGTTGCAAAACCAGCAGCAGAACGATAGCGCGACCGACACCGGCAACGGTAGCATTACCGAAGATCAGCTGCGCCAGTACCTGGAGGAGCTGCTCGGTCAGCAGGGCCAGGGCCAGGGTCAAGGTTACGGCCAGGGCTACTAACCAGCCGTTTCGCATAGTTTGAAGCCAGAGGGGCTGTCCCGCCAACGCAGGACCTCTTTTTGCGATGGATCCCGGGAACGGGGGAAACGGATTATTTTGAGCTGGCAAGGAGCTTGGTTCGGAAGGGCCTGAACTAACTGTCCGCCCCAGTTTGACGGCTGCCGATTCGGTGCGGTTCGAAAGGGTTATTCGGCGCCATGGTGACCGGTGGTACTCTTGTATCCGTTTGAAATCGAGCGAAGGAGTGCCGCTATGGAGCAATCGAGCCTGTTTGGTGACGGTGTGGACATCGATACCGAAACGCCCGCGAGCGAGGATACCGCTGCACCGGCCGATGCCCGTGCCCAGGCGGCGGCGCGTGCGGCCGAGCTGCGCCACGAGCTCGATTACCACGCCTACCGCTACTACATGCTCGATGCGCCCGAGATCACGGATGCCGCCTTCGACAAAATGCTCGTTGAGCTCCAGCAGATCGAGGCCACCTACCCCGACCTGGTGACGCCCGACAGCTATACCCAGCGCGTGGGCGGCTACGTGAGCGAGCAGTTTACGCCGGTCACGCACATGGCACGCATGTATTCCATGGACGATGCCATGGATCTGGACGAGCTCGACGCGTGGCTCCAGCGCACCGAGGATGCGCTAGCGTCACCTATACCTGCGAGCTTAAGATCGACGGTCTGGGCGTGGCGCTTGCCTACCAAAACGGCACCTTTGTGCGCGCGGCCACACGCGGCGACGGCACCACGGGCGAGGACGTGTCGCTCAACGTGCGTACCATCAAGGATGTGCCCATGCACCTGTCCGAGCCGGCGCTCGCCCACATGGGCGCCGACCGCGAGCGTGCCATCGAAGTACGTGGCGAGGTCTATATGCCCAAGGGCAGCTTTGTGCGTCTGAATGAAGAGGCCGATGCCGAGGGTCGCGACCCCTTCGCCAACCCGTGCA
>USCN01000245.1 GCA_900553165.1 uncultured Collinsella sp. | reverse complement strand
CGCGTTGTCGCCATCACGCTTGCCATCATCATTGTGCTCTTCTTGGTGCAGCGCATCGGCACGGCCAAGATCGGCCGTGCCTTTGGCCCCATCATGACGCTGTGGTTCCTGTTCCTGGGCGGCACGGGTCTGTTCTTTGTCTTCCAGCACCCCGCCGTGCTGCTGTGCCTCAACCCGGTGCGTGGCATCGCCTTTTTGCTGAGCCCCAACAACCACGCGGGCATCATGATTCTGGGCAGCTGCTTCCTTGCCACCACCGGTGCCGAGGCGCTCTACTCCGACATGGGCCACGTCGGCCGCGGCAACATCTACGCCACCTGGCCGTTCGTTAAGTGCTGCCTGCTGCTGTCCTACATGGGCCAGGGTGCTTGGCTTATGAACAACGCTGCCAACCCCGAGCTCATGGGCATTGCCGACCTCAACCCGTTCTACCAGATGCTCGCCCCGGGCCTGCGTCCCTTTGCCGTCGGCCTTTCCACCGTCGCGGCCATCATTGCCTCGCAGGCGCTCATCACCGGCGCATTCTCGTTGGTGTCCGAGGCCAGTCGCCTGGACCTCATGCCGCACATGCAGGTCTTCTATCCTGCCGAGACCAAGGGCCAGCTCTATATTCCCATGGTCAACAACGTCATGCTTGTGGGCTGCGTCATCGTGGTGCTGCTGTTCCAGAGCTCGGCGCACATGGAGGCCGCCTACGGCTTGGCGATTACCCTGACCATGATGTGCACGACGCTGCTGCTCTTCTTCTACTTGCATGTTGATCGCGGCCTTAAGGTCGCCCCGTATGTCTTCGTTGCGTTCTTCCTCATGCTCGAGGGCTTCTTCTTTGTGAGCTCGCTTACCAAGTTCTTCCACGGTGGCTATTTCACCATTCTGATGGCCATGCTCATCATGGGCATTATGGTGTGCTGGTACAACGGCACGGCGGTCGAGCAGCGCCAGTTTACGCTGCTGCCGCTGCGCAGCTACCTGCCGCAGCTCAAGCGCCTGCGCGACGACGACCGTTACGAGCGCATGAGCGACAACGTCGTGTACCTGACCAAGGACACCCATACCGACTACATCGACCGCGATATCGTCTATTCGATCTTGGACAAGCATCCCAAGCGCGCCCGCGCCTGGTGGTTTGTGAATGTCGAGACCATGGACGAACCGCACACCTTTGCCTATTCGGTCGAGACGTTCGGCACCGACTACGTGTTCCGCGTGCATCTGTACCTGGGCTACAAGATCAACCAGCGCGTCAATGCCTACCTGCGTCAGGTTGTTCAGGACCTGGCTGCCACCGGCGAGTTGCCGCCGCAGACGCATGACTACTCGGTCTACAAGGATCCGGGTAACATCGGCACGTTCAAGTTCGTCCTGATCCGTAAGCTTCTGGCGCCCGAAAGCGATGTGGAGCCCAGCGAGCGTACGGCCATCACGCTCAAGTACATCATCCGTCGCGCCGCCGGCACGCCTGCGCGTTGGTACGGCCTGGAGAACTCCAACGTGAGCTTTGAGTACGTGCCGCTGTTCACCAAGTTCAAGGCCGTGAACAAGATGCAGCGCCTGGCCCCCAATGAGCGGCCGTAGTCGACGCTCGAGGTTTGTCTGCGAACGGGCGGGTTTGTATTGACGGGGATTGAGTCCTGGGAGGAAACCATGGATGCAAAGGTGCTTGACGGTTGCGATCTTGCGACCGAGCTGGTGCGTGAGGTACGCGCCGATGCCGCCGAAGATCGGTTCTTTACGAATCGGGCCAACATGGACATGGCCGACCGCGTGATTTCGATCGTGGTGACGGTGCTTGTCGCGGCGTGCGTGTGCGCACTGCTCGCGCACGTGCTGTTTGTCTAACGACCGCAGGTTGCAAAGGCTTTACACTTGGAACCACCACAAGGGGAAACCACCACAAGGGTGCCTGTCCCCTTTGTGGTGGTTTTTGTTTTTGAGAGAGGGGCGGGACGCTGATGGACGTCCGTACGGACGGCGATATTGCCGATAGTTTTTGGTGGCGGCGCACAACGCTGACGCGCCGCACTCCTCTGTATGACGCCTGCGTATCGGTGGGGCTGCTGGTCGCGGCGACGATTGTGGGCGCGCTGCTCGACCATCCGGGTCTCGCGCCGAGCATCATGATCGTCTATGTGTTCGCCGTTCAGCTGTGCGCATTCTTTACCTGGAGTCGCCTGTATTGCTTGCTGAGCTCGGCTGCCGCCGTGGCGCTCTACAACTTTTTGTTTGTCGACCCGCGCTACTCGCTGTCGCTTATCGACCGCGGCTATCCCGGCATGTTCTTCATCATGTTCGTGGTTTCGCTTGTGTCGAGCTCGATTGCGTTGGCCCTGCGCCGCGCCTTGGCACAG
>USCN01000244.1 GCA_900553165.1 uncultured Collinsella sp. | reverse complement strand
GGTGGCGCAGCTGCCGATGCGGGACACGACGCGCTGATCGACATAGCTATCGAGCTTGATAAGCTTGAGGAGGGCGAACAGCACGACGCCGACGAGGAGGGCAATGCCGTAAACAGGAACGGATACCTGCGGGAACAGGATCTTGAGGCCTGCGTTGATAAGGTAGGCTCCGCCCACGGCAACCATGACGAGCTGCTCAAGACGAGCGAGATCTACCGCGAGACCTTCACCTCGCAGAACAAGATGTCTGCCGAGGGCGAAGAGGCCGTCGAAGCCGACACCGAGGCATCCGCAACACAAGCTCAGACCCAGGAAGGAGGCGAGGCACATGAGTAAGGCAACGACCGCCGAGCGCGCGCTCAACCGCAAGGGTGGCACCATGTCGCGCCTCATCAAGACGCTCTTTGGCTTCTACCCCGTGCTTTTGCCCCTCGTCGTCGTCGGCGTGGTGCTCTGCGCCATCATCAACTCCATCGGCGCGACCTTCCTTCAGAGCGCCCTGCAGATTATTAGCGAATCGTGGCAGTCGGGCGATTGGGAAGCTGCACAGCCCAAGATCGCACAGCTCGTGACCACCCTCGCCTGCATCTACGGCGTCGGCATCCTGTCTTCGCTCTTCTGGAACCGCGCCATGGCCATCGTCACGCAGGGCTCACTCGAGAAGCTGCGCGAGAAGATGTTCAACCGCATGCAGGACCTGCCGATTCGCTACTTCGACACGCACCAGCGCGGCGACATCATGAGCCACTACACCAACGACATCGACACGCTGCGCCAGATGATCAGCCAGTCGCTGCCCAACCTGCTCATGACGACCATCGTCATCGTCACGGTGTTCTTTATCATGCTGTACTACAGCGTGTGGATGTGCCTGGTCATTGTGGCCGGCGTCGCCTTTATGACCTTTATGACCAAGCTGCTCGGCTCCAACTCCGCGCGCTTCTTTATTGCGCAGCAGACCGAGCTCGGCGTTGTCGAGGGCCATATCGAGGAAGTCATGAACGGCCAGAAGGTCGTCAAGGCATTCTGCCACGAGTCTGCCGCCGAGGCCGATTTTGACGAGCGCAACGAAAAGCTCTTCGAGGTCTCGCAGAAGGCCAACATGTACGCCAACATCCTCATGCCTATCCTTATGAACCTGGGCAACCTGCTCTACGTGCTGGTGGCCCTTGCCGGCGGCATTTTCCTGGCGCTGGGCGTGCCCAACCTGAGCATCTCGGGCATGGCGCTGTCCATCGCCGTCGTGGTGCCGTTCCTCAACATGACCAAGCAGTTCTGCGGACAGATCGGTCAGATCTCGCAGCAGATCAACGCCGTGGTCATGGGCCTCGCCGGCGCCGACCGCATCTTTGAGCTCATCGACGAGAAGCCCGAGACCGACGAAGGCTACGTGACGCTCGTCAACGCGCAGGTGAACCCCGATACCTGGCAGCTCGAGGAGGCCGACCACCACACCGGCATGTGGGCGTGGAAACATCCGCACCGCGCAACCGGCGAGATCGAGTACGTGCCGCTGCGCGGCGACCTGGTCATGGACAACGTCGACTTTGGCTACACGCCCGACCACGAGGTGCTGCACGGCGTGTCCGTGTTTGCCAAGCCGGGCCAGAAAGTCGCGTTTGTCGGCGCCACCGGTGCGGGCAAAACGACCATCACCAACCTCATCAACCGCTTCTATGACATCGCCGACGGCAAGATCCGCTACGACGGCATCAACGTCAACAAGATCCGCAAGGCCGATCTGCGCCGCTCGCTGGGCGTGGTGCTGCAGGACGTGAACCTGTTCACCGGCACCGTGATGGATAACATCCGCTACGGCAACCTGGATGCGACCGACGAGGAGTGCATCGCGGCGGCAAAGCTCGCGGGCGCGGACGACTTTATCACCCGCCTGCCCGACGGCTACGACACCATGCTCACCGGCAACGGCGCCCAGCTGTCGCAGGGCCAGCGCCAGCTGCTGGCCATTGCCCGCGCCGCGGTTGCCGATCCCCCGGTGCTGATCCTGGACGAGGCCACCTCCTCCATCGACACCCGCACCGAGGCCATCGTGCAGGCAGGCATGGATAAGCTCATGGAGGGCCGCACGACGTTTGTCATCGCGCACCGCCTGTCCACCGTGCGCAACTCCGACGTGATCATGGTGCTCGACCATGGCCGCATCATCGAACGCGGCTCGCATGACGAGCTCATCGCGCAGAAGGGCGAGTACTACCAGCTGTACACGGGCGCCGTGGAACTGGAGTAAGGCTCCTTCTGCTTCGTTCCTGTCCCGTTCTTGGTGAATTGGACAGGCTGAACGGTAGTGTTCAACGAATGCAAGGGCCGTGCGGAAGCCACATATGTGGCT
>USCN01000243.1 GCA_900553165.1 uncultured Collinsella sp. | reverse complement strand
TCTCGGCGCTGCCACCCGCGGATGGCGAGCTTTCAGCCGCCGCTGCGTGGTCGGGCGAGCAGTTCGCCGCCTATTTTGAGGGCCTGCCCAGCGACTTTGAGCATGCAGAGCGCCTGGTCGCCGTGGGCGGCACCGTCACCACGCTCGTGGCACTGGTTCACGAGCTGGAACCGTACGATTCGAGCTTTGTGCACCTATGCGAGCTGTCGCTGGAGCAGGTCTCGGCCGCTATCGAGCGCATGTCTGTGTTGGACGCGGAAGGCATCGCCACGCTACCGGGTGTACAGCCCAAACGCGCGGGCGTGATTCTGGCCGGCGCCGTGGTGATCCGCGAGCTCATGCGTGCCGGCGGCTACAAGACGCTCACCGTAAGCGAGAACAGCCTACTCGCCGGCATGGCCGCCACCATCAACGAGACCCTCGACGGCACAACCCCCACCATCGGCTGGACCCCCAGCCTCAACGCCCTTTAACCATCCCCTCATAAGTTGCGGTGAAATACGGACTAAAATCGCCCTTTCGGGCCCCAAACAGTCCCTATTCCACCGCAACTCACCATCTGTATCGGCATCCAAAAGAAACGGGCCCGCATCCCCAGGGGACACGGGCCCGTAACCAATACATGGTAGGGGCGGTGGGACTCGAACCCACAATCCTTGCGGCGAGAGATTTTAAGTCTCCTGCGTATGCCAATTCCGCCACGCCCCCGTGAGACTAGAAGTCTAGCACAAGCCGTCCGTTACGCGTTGACGGCCATCGAGTGCTGGCCTGACTTTTCCAAGTACTCGGCAAACTTGGCTTCGTCGCCCTTGTTCTGGTACTGCAGGGCCAGCAGGTACTCCAAGCGGCAGCGCTTGACCGGGTCGTCGCCGACATCCTCGAGCATGCGCTCCAGCTCGGGAATGTCGTTGTGACGCTTGAGGATCATCGTGTCGTACATCAGCTGGCACTCGTGCGCGACCGCCTCGGCCTGACCGCCCTCAAAGCCCTTGATTTCGTGCAGCAACTCCTTGGACTTTTTGCGGTCCTCCTGGCCAACGTAGTAGTTAAAGGCCTTGATCACCAGGTCGACGCGCTGCATCTTGGGCAGGTTGAGTCCCAGCAGCAGGTCGAACATCTCGCCGGCGCGCTCGTGGTCCTCGCGCAGCAGATAGGAGTTCAGACGCAGGTAGTCGCGGTTGTAGCGCGGGTACAGCATGCTGGTGAGTTTGCCGTCGAGCAAACGATCGAACTCGGCCCACTGTTTGGCGGCCATCAACTGTTGCAGGCGTTTAAACGTAGTGCGTTTTTTGACGCTAAAGAACACCGACACGGCGATACAGATGATAACGACGGCGGTCCAGAGTGTGCGGGAATCGGGCATGTTAGGATCCTTAGTCGCTCATAAAGCGAGCGGTATGACAACACGTACTAGATGTATTATACGCAGCGCACAAGCAAACTGGCATAAAAGCTCATCGAGGCTGAGTGCCATCGCTCGCTGCGGTACACTTACCTAAAGTAAACCATGAAGGGAGACATTACCTATGAAGAAGATCGTTTTGGCTTGCGGTGCTGGCGCTGCTACTTCCACGCTCGTTGCCCAGAAGGTCGCCACCATGCTCGACGCCAACGGTTACGCCGGCAAGTATGAGATCGTGCAGTGCGCCATCTCCGAGGCCAAGGACGCTTGCGACGAGGGCGCCGACCTGCTGATCGCCACCACCGTTGCCCCCGAGGGCCTCACCTGCCCGTACGTGAGCGGCGTGCCCTTCATGACCGGCATGAACCGCGTCGCTGCCGAGAAGGCCGTTCTCGACGTTATGGCTCAGTAGGCGCTGCCTGTATGAATGAGCAGAACGCCAACCCGGTAGAGCTCTTTGGCATGCGCGTCGCCCACGTGGGCATTAACGCCACCGACCCGGCCGATGCCCTGGAGATCGCGGAGCTGTTCTCGACGATGATGGGCCTACCTGTCATCGAGACCCCGGTTTCGTACTTTAACGATTCGCTGATCGAGGTCATGAAGCAGAACGGTCGTGGCACCAAGGGCCACATTGGCTTTGCCGTCAACGACATCGATGCGGCCGAGAAGTGGTTTGCCGAGCGCGGACTCGAGGTCAACGAGGAGTCGCGCGTGCTGCTGCCCGACGGCGGCACCAAACTCGTGTACTTTAAGCGCGAGTTCGCCGGCTTCGCCGTGCATCTGTGCCGCGAGTAGCGCACAAGCTGCTATAGCTAGCAAAAAGGGATAGGGCCGCATGGCCTTATCCCTTTATTTATGCCGAGGGGCTTTCTATCGTGGCAGGCGAATCGTAAAGCGGCTGCCGACGCCCTCGACTGAGGTCACACCGATGACGCCGCCGTGGCTGTCGACGATCCACTTGGCGATGGCGAGCCCCAGACCCGAGCC
>USCN01000242.1 GCA_900553165.1 uncultured Collinsella sp. | reverse complement strand
CCACACTACGCCGCAGGCTCGTATGCAGGCCCTGCATCACCAATTTGTCGCCAGCGGCCGCGTCGTGCGCTATGCCCACGAGCACTACCCGCAGTTTAAGATGGGCAACATGGACTGCTTCATCCTTTCCTATGCCGCCACGTGCGATCCGGCCGACGTGTTCGCCACGCAGCAGGAGATGAACACCATGAACTGGTACTGCTCCGACGTGCAGGTGCGCGGCAAGTACCCGTTCTATGCCAAGCGCTTCTGGGCTGAGAACGATGTTGAGCTCGTGATGGAGGGCGGCGACCTGCAGGATATCGCTGACGGCAAGGTCGACTTCTACTCCTTTAGCTACTACATGTCCGGCACCGTGGGCACCCACAAGGATCACGAGATGACCGAGGGCAATATGACTTTTGGCGGCAAGAACCCCTATCTGGAGTCCACCGACTGGGGCTGGCAGATCGATCCGTTGGGCCTGCGCATCGCCCTCAACGAGATTTACGCTCGCTACGAGATTCCGCTGATGGTGGTCGAGAACGGCATGGGCGCCTACGACGAGGTCGAGGAGGACGGCTCCATCCATGACCCGTATCGCATCGCCTACTTGCAGAGCCACATCAAGGCCATGGGCGAGGCCATTGCCGATGGCGTTGACCTGATTGCCTACACCTGGTGGGGTCCCATCGACCTGGTTTCCGCCGGCACTGGCGAGATGCGCAAGCGCTACGGCTTCATCCACGTCGATAAGTACGACGACGGCACCGGTACCTACGAGCGCCGCCGCAAGGACAGCTTCTTCGCATACCAGAAGATCATCAAGTCCAACGGCACCGAGGGCTTGGATTAATCGACAATATGAGTGCCACTGGGGAAAAGGTTTTGGGAAGGGCTTGGAAGGGCTTGCGATTCGAGCCCTCACCTTAGCAATTTGATTATTTGGCACTATAATCACCATAGGCATGCGCATAACGTTGCGCTTAATCAAGAGGAGAAAACGTATGGGTCTGTTTGATATGTTCAAGAAGAAGGCTGAGCCCGCGGCAGCTGCTGCTCCGGCCTCCATTTCTGCTTCTGCCGGCGCCGACGTGCTGTGCTCGCCCGTCAAGGGCAAGGTCATCAAGATGGCCGACGTGCCCGATCCCGTCTTTGGTGGCGAGGTTCTGGGCAAGGGCTGCGCCGTGTGGCCCGAGGACGACCTGGTCTACGCTCCCTGCGACGGCAAGGTGACCGTCACCATGGGTCACGCCGTGGGTCTGCAGTCCGATAGCGGCATCGAGGTTCTGGTGCACGTTGGCGTCGATACCGTCAACATGAACGGCGACGGCTTCGAGGGCTTCGTCAAGGCCGATGACGTCGTGAAGGCCGGCCAGCCCATACTCAAGATCGACCGCGCCAAGATCGCTGCCGCCGGTTACAAGGACTGCGTCGTCGTGGCCGTGTCCAACACTGCCGAGTTTGCCGATGTCGAGCTCGCCGTCGAGGCCGAGTCTGCCGTCGCCGCCGGTGACGCCATCGTTAAGGTCGTCCGCAAGTAGTCTGCGGCATCCAGAAGATGCACAAGGGTGGTCGGGTTATCCGGCCACCCTTTTTTAATAGGCTGAGCAGGCGCATTTTATTGCAGGGGGCTTGCTTTATGGGCCATTCACTCGTCAAATTGAGCCGCCCGCGCTTTTGCGACGTAGGGGTTTGGGCGGAGCCGCTAATATGGACTTACTGTCACGACGTGCGCTGTGTGGGGAACGCAGCGCCGCTTGTTTGGAGGAATGTCATGAAAAAGAAGCTGCTGCTTGCGCCCCTGATGGCTGCCCTGGTCGCGTGCGTGGTTTTGCTTTCCGGCTGCGGAGGGCCTTCGGTGGAGGAGCTCATCACCAACGACCTTACGAGCCAGTTTGACGAGATCAAGAACGGCGGCGATGACTTCCTCTCCGGCCTGGAAGAGGCTTCGGGCGACGAGTTTGAGCAGCTGGGCATCGATCCCAAGGAGTATGCCAAGAGCTATCTCGAGGGCTTTGATTACAAGATCGGTGATGTGACGGTCGATGAGGACAAGGGTACCGCGACCGCCGAGGTTACCATCACCTGCAAGTCCATGAACAAGATCGTCGAAGATTTCGCCACCCAGTATCAGGAGAAGATCGCCGCACTCGATACGATGCCTTCCGAGGACGACCTGTACAAGATGGCCGGTCAGGTGATGGTCGACGTGACCAAGGCCGCTAAGACCAAGGACACCAAGGTCACCTTTAAGTATTCCGCCAACAAGGATAACGAGTGGTCTGCCGATGATTCTGCAACCACCGAGATGATGAATGCGATGATGAGCTAGTTCGTTGCGGCGTTTTACCAAACGCCGCAACTGCTCGACGCTGCGCGGGCACCAGAGCGACAACTTGTCATTCAAAGAGGGCGGCATGACC
>USCN01000241.1 GCA_900553165.1 uncultured Collinsella sp. | reverse complement strand
AATGCACGCTCGCAGGCACGGCCGCAGGGATGCGGGCAGATGGTGCCGGTAATGAACGGCAGGGCGTTACGTTCGATGATAATGTTGAGTGCATCCTCGTAGCGGCCCTCGTCAACAGCCGCCAGGTAGGCGGGAATATCCTGCTGGATGGGGCAGCTCGTGCGGCACGGCGTGGTAAAGCAGTCGGAAAGCGGGCTCTTGCCGGCGACCTTGCGGTCGGGCAGCGGACGCAACGGCTTCTTGTAGAGCGGATTGGTGAGCGAGTCGGTCTGGATCGCAGTCACGGCCTCGAGCGAGACGCCCGCAAACGGCTTGCCATCCAGGTCGGCAAACTCGCCGGCCATCTGGCTAAAGCGCTCGTAGCCACCGGGCTTGAGCACGTCGGTCGCCAGGGTAACGGGCCAAATGCCGGCATCGTACAGGGCGCGGATGTTGTAGACCGTGGCACCGCCGGAGTAGCTGATGCGCAGCTTGCCATCGAACTGCTCGGTAATGCGACGGGCGGCCTCGATGGTCAGCGAGAACAGCGAACGGCCCGACATGTACATCTCGGTGGAGGGCAGCTCGTTCCTCGTCACGTCGACGGGGAACGTGTTGGTCAGCTTGACGCCAAACTCCAGGCCGCGCTCGGCGCACAGGGCAATCAGGCGCTCGAACATGGGCACGGCATCGGCCCACTGCAGATCCTCGCGGAAGTGCGTGTCATCGAAGACGATGTAGTCAAAGCCCAGCTCGTTGAGGCGCTGACGGGCAAACTCATAGCCCAGCAGCGTGGGGTTGCACTTGATGTAGGTATTGAGGCCCTTCTCGGTGATGAGGTAGGTCGCGATGCGCTCGATCTCCGCCGGCGGGCAGCCGTGCAGGGTAGACTCGGTGATGGAGTTGGAGACGCGCGCCGGGATGGACTCGACAAACGCAGCGTCGACATGCTCAAACTTGTCCAGGTTAGCGAGCGCCCACGTGCGGCACTCGTCCCAAACCTCGGAGCCGCTGGCGTCCTTCATGCCCTCGATGTAGGCGTCGACCTTGGGGCTCTTGATGCCCTCGAGGTCATAGCCCACCGACATGTTGAAGACAAAGCCGTCCGGGCTGCCCAGGCCGTATTCGCGGGCAATCAGGTGGCAGGCAAACCATGCCTTCACGTACTCGGCAAAGGCCTGCGGAACCTCGAGCTCGGTCGACCACTCGCAGTTGTAGCACTCGTCCTGCGCCACGATGCAGGGCTTGTTGACGCACTTGGAGAGCTCCTCGCCGTCCATAACCTGGACGGTCTTGAGCTCAAAGAAGCGGGAACCAGCCACATAGGATGCCACGATGTTCTGGGCAAGCTGCGTATTGGGACCGGCGGCCGGGCCAAACGGAGTCTCGATGCGCTCGTCAAAAATGGGAAGCGCACCCTCCTGGTTGGTCGTGACCATCTTGCGCACGCCAAAGATGGCGTCCTGGGTCTTGTGCTCCTCGATGATCCAGTTCATCAGCTGCGAAAACGGGATCGGCCTCATGATGTCGCTCATAGTGAGCTCCTCTCTGTAACGCCCGGCGAGACCGCGCGGCGGGCGCAAATACGGTGTAGCGCTAGCACAGCGCCGGCGACCCCGCGGAGGTCGCCTATACGCGCGTCGGATGCGGCGAAACATCCGACGCGCGCGAATCTACTTGTAATTAGTAGGTGCGATCGTTGAGCGTGCTCCAGAGCTTCTTGGACTCGGCCATGGTCCACGCGTTGATCTTGTCCTCATCAATGCCAACGAACTCGCGATCCTTGTACAGGACGCGGCCGTTGATGATGGTAGTGCGGCAGTTTTTGCCCATCATGCCAAAGAGCATGTGGCCGTCGATATTCTCCTCGCTCAGCGGCGTAAAGGGCTTGTAGTCCATGACGATGACGTCGGCGGCAGCGCCGGCCTCGAGCACGCCGAGCTTGCGATCGAAGTACTTGCTCGCCATCTTGGCGTTGTTCTCGAACAGCATGGTCATGGCCTCGCACCAGCCCACGTTGGGCATGGCGGCGTTGTGGCGCTGAATGATCAGGAAGACCTTGAGGCTCTCGAGCATATCGTGGGTGTAGGCGTCGGTGCCCATGCACACGGGGATGCCGCGGCGGAAGAACTCGAGCACGGGAGCGCAGCCCACGGCGTTGCCCATATTGGATTCGGGGTTGTTGACCAGCCAGGTGCCGGACTCCTTGACGATATCCATCTCGGCGGGCGTCACGTGGATGCAGTGGCCGAGCATGGTGTCGGGACCCAGCAGGTTGTGCTGCAGCAGGCGCTCGACGGGGCTGATGCCACCGCGGTTGAGGCGGGAGTCCCACACGTCGTTCATGCCCTCGCACACATGGATGTGGAAGCCGGTCAGGCCGTTGTTGGCCTCGGCCATCTTATCCATGGTCTCGTCCGACAGCGTAAAGGTGGCGTGACC
>USCN01000240.1 GCA_900553165.1 uncultured Collinsella sp. | reverse complement strand
AACTCGGACGGTACCGTGACGGTCCGCTACAAGCTGCCCTATGCCTACGTTTTCATTGAGAACGTGGACAAGTATATCGAGTCCTACGACGCGGCGAATCCCGACGCGCCCATGACCTACGACTACACCTCCCTCAAGGAGACCATCCCCTGGATGGAGATCCTGTTCTATCTGGCCATGCTGGGCTGCACCGGTTTCCTGCTGTTCTCCATGATGCGCGGCGGTGCTGGCGGCGGCGGAATCATGAACGTTGGCAAAGCCAAGGTGAAGGACGAGCACGAGAACCAAAAGACAGCCACCTTTGCCGATGTTGCCGGTGAGGACGAGGAAAAGGAAGAGCTGAAAGAGGTCGTGGAGTTCCTGAAAAGCCCGGAGAAGTTCAACACTCTGGGCGCACGCATTCCCCACGGCGTGCTGCTGGTAGGCCCTCCGGGTACCGGTAAGACCCTGCTAGCCAAGGCTGTTGCCGGCGAAGCTGGTGTTCCGTTCTTTAGCATTTCGGGTTCTGAGTTCGTCGAGATGTTCGTCGGCCGTGGCGCCGCCAAGGTGCGCGACCTGTTTAAGCAGGCCAAGGAAAAGGCCCCGTGCATTGTGTTTATCGACGAGATCGATACCATCGGCAAGAAGCGCGATGGCGGCGGCTTTAGCGGCAACGACGAGCGCGAGCAGACGCTCAATCAGTTGCTGACCGAGATGGATGGCTTCGATAACCACAAGGGTATCGTTGTCCTCGCTGCCACCAACCGTCCCGACAGCCTCGATCCGGCCCTGCTGCGCCCCGGTCGTTTTGACCGCCGCATTCCCGTTGAGCTGCCCGATCTGACCGGTCGTAAGAACATTCTTGAGCTGCATGCCAAGAGCGTGAAGACGCAGCCGCCGATCGACCTGACCGCGATTGCCCGCGCCACGCCCGGTGCCTCGGGCGCTGACCTGGCCAATATCATCAACGAGGGCGCCCTGCGTGCCGTTCGCGAGGGTCGCAAGCGTGCAACCCAGGACGACTTCGAGGAGTCGGTGGAGGTCGTCATCGCCGGCCAGCAGCGTAAGTCCACGGTGCTGTCCGACCACGAGAAGCAGGTTGTTTCTTACCACGAGATCGGCCATGCCATCGTTGCCGCCCGCCAGAAGGGCTCTGCACCGGTCACGAAGATCACCATCGTGCCGCGCACGAGCGGTGCTCTGGGCTACACCATGCAGGTCGAGGAGGATGAGCGCTTCCTGACCACGCGCCAGGAGGTCCTGGACAAGCTCGCCGTCTATTGCGGTGGCCGTGCAGCCGAGGAGCTCATCTTTGGTGAGATGACGACCGGCGCCGCCAACGATATCGAGCAGGCCACCAAGCTCGCCCGTAACATGGTGACGCGCTTTGGTATGTCCGATGAGTTTGGCATGATGGCACTCGGTACCGTTCAGAATGCGTACCTTAACCAGGACACGTCGCTCACCTGCGCCCCCGGTACGGCCGAGCGCGTGGACGCGATTGTCGCCAAGCTGATCGAGGATGCGCACGACCGCGCTCTGCAGATCCTCAAGGAGAACAAGTTTAAGCTCCATGAGCTGGCTCGTTATCTGTACAAGAAGGAGACCATTACGGGTGAGGAGTTCATTAACCTCCTCACGCGCGAGAATCCGCTGATGCCCACGCAGCAGTAAAGCCGCGGCCGAGCCAGTAAACGCCGACGCCCCATTTGAGCAGCTTACTCAAATGGGGCGTTTTGCTTGAGAGGGATGGAAATGAAGATCGTGGTGAGTGCCTGTTTGATGGGCGAGAGCTGCAAGTATAATGGGCTCGACAACTATCATCGCGAGTTGGTCGAGGCCTGCGAGCGTACAGGGACCGAGGTCCTCTTGGTGTGCCCTGAGGTCTTTGGCGGCCTGCCTACGCCGCGCAAGCCGTCCGAGATTGTGAACGGCGAGGTCTGTACCTGCGAGGGCGTGTCCGTTGACCTGGAATTTCGCCTAGGCGCCCAACGTGCGCTCGACATGTGCGAGCAGGCGGGTGGGCCGGAAGAGATCGCCGCGTGCATCCTGCAGGACCGTAGTCCCTCGTGCGGCGCGGGCCGCGTCTACGACGGCACCTTTAGCGGTACGCTCACCGCGGGCAACGGCGTCTTCGTCGACATGCTCTTGCGCCACGGCTACCGTGTGATCCCGGCAAGCGAGTTCGACCCCAGCATGTTGGAACATTGACCGCAGCACTCGAACCCAACACTTCCTCACGGGTGACCGTTTTGGCATCATCCGTGAAGTTGAAATTGAGTACGACCCGGTCATCAAAGACGTAGACCGAGTTGACAAAGGTATCAATGATCTGCCGCTGGTGTTCCGTGCTGCCCACGTCACCCTTGCGGAATTTTTCAAGCCAGAACCGAATCCACTCACGGGTCAGGACGGGCTTTTTCAGCTCTTCTTCCAGAATGCTGGTGTTCAGGGCTT
>USCN01000239.1 GCA_900553165.1 uncultured Collinsella sp. | reverse complement strand
AGACGGGCCCGGGCTGACAATTTCGACTGTAATGGACGTTCTTAAACGACTAGTCAAACAACAAGAACGTCCCCAACAACTACTTATAAACGGCAGACTATCCACTCTCATTCTGCGAGCACTCATTTAAGTCTGTCCCCAATGAGTGCCCTGGAGCAGGACAACTCCGCAGGTAGAGGACGGACAGCGAGCGCCGTCCAGAGCGTACAAGTTGGCATGAAAAAGGCAGGGCATTGACCTTCTGGTCATGCCTTGCCTTTTGAATGACAAATTGTCGCTCTGGGCGGCGCGCAGCGTCGAGCCGTTACGCGGGTTGGTAAACCCGCGTAACTAAACACGCTCCGCGATCTCGTGGATCAGATAGTCGGTCTTTTCCCAGCCCAGGCACGGGTCGGTGATCGACTTGCCAAAGACGCCGCCGTCGACCGGCTGGTTGCCATCCTCCAGGTAGGACTCGATCATAAAGCCCTTGACCAGTTTGGAGATGGATTCGTTGCGGCGACAGCTGTCGAGCACTTCCTTGCAGATGCGATACTGCTCCAGCGGGCGCTTGCCCGAGTTGTCATGGTTGCAGTCGATAACCGCCGCCGGGTTGGCGTAGCCGGCGTGCTCGGTATAGCGCTCGGCAAGGCGCTCCAGGTGCTCGTAGTGGTAATTGGGGTAAGTGCGACCGTCGAGACCGATGTAGCCGCGCATGACGGCGTGCGCGAGCGGGTTGCCGTCGCACTCGACCTCCCAGTTGCGGAAGATAAAGCTCTGGTGCGCCTGGGCGGCGTAGATGGAGTTGAGCATGACGGTAGTGGAACCGGCTGTAGGATTTTTCATGCCCACCGGCACCGAAATGCCGCTCGACACCAGACGGTGCTCCTGGTTCTCGACCGAACGCGCACCCACGGCGACGTAGCTCAACAGGTCGACGAGGTACTGGTAGTTGGACGGGTAGAGCATCTCGTCGGCAGTGAAGAAGCCAGTCTCCTCGATGACGCGCAAGTGCATGTGGCGAATGGCCTTAACGCCTTCGAGCAGATCGTCGGGCGCCTCGGGATCGGGGTTGTGCAGCAGGCCCTTGTAACCGGTGCCCTTGGTGCGCGGCTTGTTGGTGTAGACGCGCGGGATGATGATGAGCTTGTCCTTGACCTCCTCGGCGGTTTTGGCCAGGCGGTTCATGTACTCGAGGACCGAGTCCTCGCGGTCGGCAGAGCACGGTCCGATGATGAGCACCTTGCGCGCGTCCTCGCCGGTAAAGACCTTGGCGACCTCGGCGTCGAATGCCTGCTTCTTAGCAGTAAGCTCAGCGGACAGCGGCATTTCCTCGCGGATCTCCATGGGGATCGGCAGCCTGCGTTTAAATTCCATGGCCATGCGGGGCCTCCTCAATCAAAGAAGTCTAAGCTTGAATCGTCGAATGCTCGGCATTATCCGCTGTCGCACGCTAAAGTGCAAGCACGACCAACCAAAAAGGGAATGGATAACGCGCGGGTCGCTTACCACGAGAGTGGATAATCTCCCGTTTTTGGCCTAGGATCGCGCTGAAAGTGGGAGATTATCCACTCTCGTCGAGCAAGCGTCCGAAAATCCTCGCTCGTGGCCCCTTTTCCTCCGTCCCCGAGGGAACGGGACTCGTCTGCCGAATGATTGATGCGGCGACGGCGCGCCCATGTCACACTCAGAGGTGGCCTGACCCACCTTGGAAGGAGCCTCCATGAGCCTTGACAACGTAACCCTGCGCGCCGCCACGCTCGACGACCTGGCTGGCATCGCCGCCATCTACAACCAGCTGTGGTGCAACACGCTGCGCAACCGCGGTGACGTCGAAGCTGCCGATTTCTGCGCGCGCTTTAACATCACCATGCAGCTACAGCGCTCACCTATCGCGCTTGTCGCCGAGGCCGAGGGCCGCATTATCGCCGCCTGCTGCATCGGCATCTTCGAGGACGGCAAGCCGCGTACCAATCCCACGTGGGTGCCCTGCTACGACGAGATGTTCGCCCAGGCAACCGAGATGGCAAAGACCGCCGACGCCAAGCTCGAGGGCTCGCTCTTTGGCGACAGCCGCGAGAAGGCCACGGCCGACCGCTTTGCCGCCACGGGCAATGAGTATGCCCAGGGCTCATCATCATCGTGCCCGAGTGGCAGGGCAAAGGGCTCGGCCGCGCGCTCATCGACCTTGCCCGCGCCGAGCTCGCCCGGGCAGGCTGCACCAAGTTCTTCCTGATGAGCGACTGCAACTCTGACTGGCAGTTCTACGAGCACCTCAACATGAAGCGCATCCTAGAAGATCACAGCCAAGACACCGGCGACGGCTTTATCGTCTACATGTACGGAGGCGACACGCAGGATTAGCCTGTGTGCCGCCTCATGGGCTTTCTCCAAGACAGCCCAAACCGGTCAGCCATACCAAATAGAGACCTGCCAAAAAGGGACAGGTTTATTTTGGCAGGTTT
>USCN01000238.1 GCA_900553165.1 uncultured Collinsella sp. | reverse complement strand
GCTTTTTTGACTCACGCAGCGCCCTTACGAATCGAAGGTGAATGGTTTTCCCGTTACCTAGTACTGCTCGATGCCCATGTAGCGACGAACCTCGGGGCTGTGGTCGAACACCTTGCCGCGGGCGGCGCGCAGCTCGCAGCTCATGTTGTAGAAGAAGATCGGCTCCAGGTACGAACGCACGCTGGCAGGCACGTCGCCCACGCCGTACTCGAGTGCGTCGAGCACCATGACCGTATCGGTGTGCGTGTTGAGGAACGCCAGCGCGCGCTCCTCCATGGGGCGGCACTCGCCCGATCCGAGCTGTACAAAGTAGAACACGCCGGGCTCGGTGGCTTCGAACGGGCCGTGGAAGTACTCGCCGGAGTGGATGTAGCAGCAGTGCTGCCACTGCATCTCCATGAGCGAGCAGATGGCCATGGCGTAGGTCTGGCTAAAGTTGGGGCCGGATCCCAGGATGTAGAAGAACTCGTGCTGCTGGCAGAGCTCGGCAAAGCGATCGCCCAGCTCGGCATTGACCTTCTCGCGGGCAGCGGGCAACAGCGCATCCATCTGCTTAAGGCCGGCGTACATATCGGCGAGCGCCTCGTAACCCTCCTGCTGGTCGAGCAGCTCGGCAGCCATCAGGACGCCGATGCCTTGCGGCACCTCGGCCTGCGGCACGCCTTCGCCCCACGGATAGACCCAGGTGGTCCACTTGCCGTTATCAATCTTGGAGCCCTCGCAGTCGGTCATGGCCACGACCTCGGCGCCGGCTGCCAGCGCCATCTCGCAACCGTCGACGACCTCCTGCGTATTGCCGCTGTGGCTGGAGGCGACGACGAGCGACTTCGGCCCTAGGCTCTTGGGGGCCATCAGGCAAAACTCGCGCGCTGTGTAGACCGTCGAGGTAAACGTGGTGGCCTCGCGCTTGAGCAGTTCGTTAGCCGGCATGAGGTCGATCATCGAACCGCCGCAGGCGATCCAAAAGACATTCTCGACCTTGCCCTTGCGCTCGATGATTTCCTGAATCAGATCGTGTGCGTTCACGGTGACGCTCCTCCTTGTGTGGCGGCTTTGAACGACAGCAGCTCGCACCTACGGTCGTTCTATGTTGTCCTATTTATACCACGCAAAGCTTCACCGGTGAAGTCATTTCGGCAAATTTGTTCTATGTTGTTCTATCTATGAACGTTAGATGTCGAACACGTAACGCGAGCCCACGATCTTTTGGCGCCCGAGCAGCAGGGGGCGCTCGTCTGCATCGGTAAAATACGCCTCCATATAAAAGAGAGGCTCGCCGACCGGCACCTCCAGCAGCGGGGCCGCCTGAGCATCGGCAAGCGCAATCTCCACAGTGCAAGGGTCGGACTTGAGCGGTGCGCGGCCCGAATGCTCGGCAACGAGCGAGAAGATCGAGTTGTCGGCGAGGTCCTTATCGGCAAGCGTCTGCAGGTAGGGATGGTCGGCGAGCACAAAGGCGTTGTTCTCGAGCATGACGGGCACGCCGTCTGCCGTGCGCACGCGCTCGACCACAATGAGCTCGCAGCCGGGTTCCACGCCAAAAAATGCCGCGTCCTCGTGCGTCGCCGCAACCACCGTGCGCGACACCAGGCGCGCTCCGGCCACCATGTCGTTGGCGGCGCAACCCTCGGAAAAGCTCTGGACGTCGCCTTTCTGGACAATCTTGCGCTTGAGCTTGGGAGCGCACACAAAGGTGCCCCTCCCCTGCTGTCGGTGGAGATACCCCGCGCGCGACAGCTCCTCGATGGCACGGCGCACGGTGATGCGCCCCACGCCGTAGGACTTCGCGAGCTCCATCTCGGCAGGAATGCGCGAACCGGCAGGGTACACGCCGCGCGCGATCTCGCCCTTTAGGTCGTCCATGACCTGCTGGTACAGCGGCACGGCGGACGCGCCAGCGCGGTCAGTTTTATCGTCGAAAGCCATCGTTACGCTCCATCCCGTGCATGCTCGGATTCAAACTCTTCAATCGCCGCCATAAACTGCTCGCCAAAGGCGTCGGCCTTTTTCTCGCCAATGCCGTTGACCTGGACAAGCTCGTCGCGCGTCTGCGGGCGTAGACGGCACAGACCGCGCAGGGCCTTGTCGGAAAAGACCATGTACGGCGCCATCTCCAGCTCGGTCGAGATCTCCTTGCGCAGGGCGCGTAGGCGCTCGAACAGCTCGGCATCGTCGCCCACGCGCGGGCGCTGATCCAGCTCGGCCTCCTCGCGCAGCAGATCCACCGCACGGCGGGCGCGGGCCGAGGCCTTGCGCTTGGACGCGCGACGCTTAACGGTAAAGGCGAACGCCTCATCCTCGACCTCGACGGCACGCGGGCCCAGCCCAACGACCGGGTACTGCCCCTGCGAGGTTGCCAAATAACCGCGGCCGCACAGCTGACCGATGATGTCCTTGATGCGCCCGACCGATTCGCTCGACAGCTCACCGTAGCCGCGGTCCTCGTCC
>USCN01000237.1 GCA_900553165.1 uncultured Collinsella sp. | reverse complement strand
CCCGCCTGCTCGACCTTCTGGTTCAACAGGTTTCGACCGTTTTTGGAACCGCGAGCCTTGCCCAACTGCACGATGAGACCATCCTCGGCGGCCACGACCGGCTTCACGTTGAGTAGCGTACCCACGGCGCCGGCCGCAGCAGACAGGCGGCCTCCGCGCACCAGGTACTCCAGCGTCTCAAGCAGGCCGATAACCACCACGCGGTCGCGCACGGCCTCGACCGCCGCCGCGATCTGGGCCGCACTACGGCCCTCGTCCACCAAGCGCAGCGCATACTCGACCAGCACGCGCTCGCCCAAGGTCACGTTATTGCTGTCCACGACGAACACGTCGCCGCCCGGCGCCTCGGCAAGTGCCGTACGGGCACTCTGATTGGTGCCCGAAAGCTTGGCGCCCACGGTAATAATCACGGCCTCGTCGCCGGCCTCGCGAACCTCGGCGATAGCCTGCGAAAAGGCGTACGGGTTGACCTGACCGGTCTTGGGCAGCTCGTCGCGCTCCACGAGCATCTCGTAAAAGCGCTGGTGATCGATGTCGACGCCATCCATATACACGTCGGTGCCAAAGGTGACCGACAGCGGCAGAACACGCAGAGCGGGATGCTCCGCCGGCGACATATCGCTTGCGGAATCGGTAATAATGCGGACGGACATAACGAATCCTTTCTTGCGCGTACCTTGCGCGGGGAATTTTGACAGCAAGCCCCGGCACGGTATACGCGCTTAAACGGGACTATGCAGTTGTTAATTGGAAGCAAATGCCTTGGCGGCCTTAGATCTCGCGCAGAGTGTTGAGAATCGTACGCAGCGACGCGTACATCTGCTCGCGCTGCTCCACGCCCATGGCCTTACCGGTGGTGTCGAGCACTTCGCGAATGATGCGATCGGCCTCGCTCATGCTCTCGCCGCCCAGGGCAGTCAGGCGCACCGGGGCACGGTACTTGACGGCCGCATCACCCGAATCATCGACCTCGACGTAGCCGCCCTCCTCCAGATGCGCCAGTGTGCGCGAAACGGCGGCTCGGGTAACGCCGGCCATGCGGGCGAGGTCGGCGCCAGTCAGGCCGTCCTTGCTGCGCTCAAGATAGTACAGGCACATGACGTCGGAGCCCTTGAGGCCCAGCCTTGCGCCCTCAGATGTCTTAATGCGCTGGATCTCCTTGTAGAGCCCGCTAATCAGTCCGACAAAATCCTCGAAACGTGTCTCGTCGTTCTGCTGCATGGGAGACGACCGCCTTTCGCTTGCATAATGCTAACGGGTAAACATCTTAGCCGTACTTAACGGCTGCCAACCCTGCACGACTTATTTGTTGACCCATCAACATAAAAACCACCACAAAGGGACAGGCACCTTTGTGGTGGTTTGGGGCATCAATAGGTTCTAGGCGCCGCTACAGCTCCACGCAGGGATTGTCGCGGGTTACAAGCGTCTTAACGACAACCGTCGCTCCCAGATAGCGCTCAAGCAGCTCGGCCAAGCGATCGATGGCGGCCTGGCAATCCCCCATCCGCTCGGGCTCCACGCACTCAATCGCCAGAAATGCGTCCGCCGAATCGTCGGACAGCGCCGTGCGAACACCATCGCGCCAGTTCCAGCAACGGCACACGGCGCCCGCATCATCGATATAGGCAAGCTCACCGGGTAACGTCGGATCATCCGCTTCCTCGCCAAGTGGCAAGAACGCGTCGCCGCCGTCGGTCACCGCCAGGCGCAGATTGCCCTCAATAGCATGCAAATCCTCACCGCCAACGGGCAACGCATAAGTCAACGAAATCGTGTTGTAGATATCCACCGCCGGCGTGATGTGGCCGACCGGCTTGCCTTTGAGCACGCGCTTGAGCAGGTTCTCAACTGAGCAACGCGCGCCCTTCTTGGTCTTGAACAGGCGATACGCCTCGCGCCATGCCTTAACCGGCGCATTCTCGCTGATAGTATCACTCGTCAGGTGACGCTCCGCATCGATATTGGCGCGGTCAAGCAGCGCGGCGATCGCATCCACGTCCTCCTGGGGAATCTGAGCCGCGGGCTTCATACCCTTTACGACCACGACGCCGATAGCCGCCTGTGGAAACAGCTCCCAAAACGAATTCTCGGCAACAAAGCTCTTCATACGCTATCCCTTCATTGTGTGCGCCCGAGCGAGGGCACCTAAACAAAAAGCGCCCTCACAGCGGCCACCTTCAAAGTCCTACGGTGCCGCCACAAGAGCGCTTACGCTGCCCCCATCCGGAGAAGGGGGCGATATGTCAGGCGTATTGTAACCCGAGTCATCCGCGCGAGCAAAACCACCACAAAGGTACCTGTCCCCTTTGTGGTGGATATGGACTCACGACGACGCTAGTGGCGAAGTCCCAGCAGGCCGCGGCCGCGATGACGGGCCTCGGAGGACACCTGGGCATGCGGGCCGGCGGCCTTGACGGACTCGGGCAGGTGCGAGTACTTCTTCTCGAAGTTCTC
>USCN01000236.1 GCA_900553165.1 uncultured Collinsella sp. | reverse complement strand
CCAGCAAACGCCCGAGCAGGTCGCCGCGTCGCCGACGGCGACAACAAGATCATCGCAGGTAATGCCGTTAGCAGACAGAGCACCAAAAACGGCGTCGGCATCGGCAAGCGTGGCACCGGCAGGCGAAACCTTGAGGATGAGCTGCGACACGGCAAAACCGGCATCGACGAGCGCATGCTCGACGACCTCGCCAAAACGCTCGGATGCGGCGCCGTTCCAAACCACCATCGCACGCTTAGGTTTGCCCACTGCCGAGGCAAACATGCGCGACAGCTCCTCGAACGCGCCCAATCCGACGCGGACATCGACACTGCGGTTTTGGAAATTGATAAGTTGACGGCGAATCATAGCAGCCCACGCTCCAAAAGCATCTCGGCACAAAGGTAGGAAACGTCCTCGAAGGACTTGTTGCGAATATCAAGGGTAATATCGGCGGCCTGGCGATACAGCGGACGGCGGTGCTCAAACAGGCGCGCCGCGTGCTCGGGCGAGCGAAAATCGGGGCGGGTATCAGAGCGGCGAATCTGACGCATCGAGTCCCCAAAGTCGCCTTCGAGGTACACGCACGTGCCCATCTCGTGCATCAGCTCAATGTTCACCGGCGTTTCGACGATGCCGCCCCCGCACGAAACCAGCAGGCTGCGCTCGCTTTGGAGCGAACGAAGCGCCGAGGTCTCGAGTTCGCGAAAGCGATCCTCGCCCTCGGTCTCAAAAATCTCGGTCACTGACTTGCCGCACCGGCGCACGACCAGACGGTCGGTGTCGATGAATCGGCGCTTGAACATGGTGCCGACGTTACGTGCAAGCGTCGACTTGCCCGCACCCAAAAAGCCGATAAAGAAGATATGGTCGCAGCCGTGTTTGATGTGCTGAGACATGGCGAAACCTATTCCTCGCAGGGAAGGTCGCGCAGGGCCCGGCGCTCAAAGATGCGGAAGATCTGCGTATACCACAGGTCCTGGGTTGCCTGCGGCTTGACCAGGATGGTGTCGACGCCGGCTAAGTTACCGCTCCAGACGTCCGTATAAAGCTGGTCGCCGATCAGCACGGCCTCGTCGGCCGTGGCACCAAGGCGCTTAAGTCCTGCCTTGAGGGCAAACGGCGCCGGCTTCATGGCGTGGCTGATGGCCTCGAGCCCCAGCTCGCGGGCAGACGCCATGACCTGGTCGCGATGCCAGTTATTGGACACCATGCACAGCTTAAAGCCCTTGGCATGGGCGGCTTGGAGCCAAGCGGAAACCGCGGCGGGAACCTGCTCGGTATCGCGCGGCACCAGGGTATTGTCGCGGTCGAGCAGAATGGCTCGCTTGCCGTCGGCCCACAGGGTATCGAGGTCGATGCGGTCGACTGAGGCAACATATCGTTTGGGGCTAAAAATCCTCATGATCAATTCCAAGACTGTTGATGCTCTTCGTAGGTCTTCGAGAAATACTCCTCATCCTGTGTAATGTAGAAATACAGGTCATCGGAGTCGGTCGGCTCAAGGGTAGCCTTGAGCGCCTCGAGCGACGGAGAGCAGATGGGCGTGGGCGGCAGGCCCTCGTGCTTATAGGTGTTATATGGGCTATCGCTCTGCAGGTCGTCGGCGGTAACCTCGCCGCCGGTGACGTACATCATGGTCGCATCGCTATTGAGATAACGCAGGCCATCGAGCTTGCCGGCCAGACGGTTATAGAAAACCGATGCCACATGCGCGCGCTGATCGGCGTTGAGGCCCTCGCGCTCGACGATCGAGGCAAGATTAACGATGTCGTAATCGGACATCTCCACGCCATAGCGCTCCTTGATCTTGGACTCGCAGCTGGCAAAGTCGAGCGACTTATACTCGGTGTTGAACTGGTCAAGCATGGCGCGAATCACATCATCGGCAGACGGGTCCTTACCCAACGTATAGGTCTTAGGGAATAGAAAGCCCTCGAGTGAATCGTTCGCGGCGTCCTTAAGGAAGGCGTAATCATTCACATAATTGCTCGCCTTAGCCTGGTTAAGGAAGTCTTCCTTAGAAATGCTGTCGTACGCCTTGGCCACGCGGTCGGCGACCTGATCGACCGTCAGGCCCTCAGGAATCGTGAGCGCATCGGAGCCGGCGTTGGGACCTTCCATAAGCTGCTGGACGACCTTCGTGGCGTCCATAAGCGTGGTAAACGAATACTTACCCGGCTTAAGCGACATATCGGCGTTGAGCTTTTTGACCGCCGCATAATAATCCTTGGGATTATCGACGATATGGTTCTCGGAGAGAATCGAAGCGATGGTGTCGCCCGAGGCACCATCGGGAATCGTGATAGTAACTTGCTGGCCAGCAGCGACTTTCGCATCCTCACCGCCAAAGAAGCCCTTGACGGCTGGCACGACAAAGAAAACGATCGCGACAAGCGCAAGCACGGCGACGACGCCGCCGATAATCATAGGCACCGGGGAGCTTTTCTTTTGGACACCACGGCGGGCGTGCGTGTTATAGCTCGAGCGCGTGGCCGGAGCAACACCGTGCGA
>USCN01000235.1 GCA_900553165.1 uncultured Collinsella sp. | reverse complement strand
CTCGTTTTGTGTTGTATGCCCTGCTTAATCATTGCGTCGCACCGTCTTCTACGGGATGTGTACCAGGTCCCTAAAGTAAACGTTGCCCGTTGCCTCTTCGAACATCCAGATGTTGAGGTAGATGTCGTTGAGGTCTTTGTTCACATCAAAGTCCGGATCGTCAAAGGTGCCCACAAAGGTGAGCATGGCGCGCGTTTCCTCGCCCGCTGCGACCTGCTGGCGCATGCGCACATCGCGGACCACGCCGTTGACGTAGGCATAGGAGTCCACATCGCCAAACATCATGTCGACACCGGTGTTGTTGGTCACCGTAAAGACGAGCGCGGCGTCGCCGTAGCCGTCGGTGTCCTTACCCACGCAGGTTACATGGACGTTATCGTCTACCTCAAGGTCGATGGGGAGCTGTTCTTGGGAATCGGGACCCAGGCCCTGGGGATCGATTTCGTCTTCGTTGATTTTATCGAAGCTACCCTGTGGCGTCGTTTCCTCGGCAGCTTCGTTGCTTCCGGGAGTCGGCTCAGATGGCCCGGTTTTGCCATCGATATTGCTGCATCCCATCAGGGCGAACGAGCAGACTGCGATGGCGAGCGCGGTCGTGCAGAGGGTGCCGAGACGTTTCATGGGTGCCTCCTTGCCGTAGGGTTTTGGAAGGTTGTGCGGCCAATGCGCGCGGCCGGCCTTTTGCTGCAGAATGTCCCTAGCTGTAGTCTGGCCGATGTGCACCCAAGAGCGGAATGCCCATAGGGCCCGATTCGCTTGGCGGGTTGGGACGTTTGGCCCGTTTTGGCCCTTTTGGGGAGCGCCATATGGTGGTTCTCGCCCAATTATCCGTTTCTTGTGGAGAACCTGTGCTTGCACTCATCTGCAAGTTTGCGTTGTGCTTGCACGTTTCCGCAGCTATTGGTATAGTTTGCTTGCAAATGAAGTTGTAATTGTAAGAAGTGGGGTTTCGGCCCCGCTTCTTTTTTGTATGGATGGAGGTGCCGCAATGGTCAAGACCAAGACCGAGCAGGCGATCATCGACGCGCTCGAGGCCGTCGCTCCCCAGCACGATGTCGATATCGTCGACGTCGAGCTCGTGGGTGCCACCAAGGCCCCCTGCGTGCGCGTGCGTATCGAGGGTGCCGAGGGTCAGAGCCTGTCGCTCAACGACGTCACGGCCAACACCAAGTGGGTCGGCGATGTGATTGAGGAGCTCGACCCCATCTCTTCGAGCTATACGCTCGAGGTGTCGAGCCCGGGTATGGCGCGCCCGCTGCGCCGCCCGTGCGACTTTGCCCGCTTTGTGGGCGAGAACTGTGAACTCACCTCCACCGCCACCGAGGGCCGTCGCAAGTACGCCGGCAAGATTGCCGCCGCCACCGAGACGAACGTGACCCTCGAGCTCGAGGACGGCGAGTCCGTTACCCTCGATTTCTCTGATGTTAAAAAGTGCAAGTTGAAGCCCACCTACGACTTCAAGCCCGCGAAGGAAGGAAAGTAAGATGGCAGCATCCGACATGATGTCCGCCCTGATGGAGCTTTGCCAGGAGAAGCACATCGACCAGCTCTACCTGATCGACCGCCTGGAGCAGTCGCTCGCCAAGAGCTATGCCGAGATCCTGCATCTTGAGTGGGGCGCCAAGGTGACCATCGACCGCACCACCGGCAAGATCTACGTCTACCGCCTGGAGCCGATCGACGATTCCATGGACGAGGAGGGCAACTTCACCGAGTTCGAGGAGATTGACGTCACCCCCAAGAACACGAGCCGCATCGCTGCCCAGCACGCCAAGGCCGAGATCAACGCCATCGTGCGTAACTCCGCCCGCGAGCAGATCTACGAGGAGTTCTCCGGCCGCATCGGTGACCTCATCAGCGGTACCGTGCTGCAGTCCACGCCCGACTTCACGATCGTCAAGATCCGCGAGGGTGTCGAGGCCGAGCTTCCGCACTTCGACCAGCGCCGTTATGAGAACGAGCGCAACGAGCGTCCGATGGGCGAGCGCTACCTGCACAACCAGCACATCAAGGCCGTGATCATCGACGTTCGTGACCCCAACTCCAACCTGCAGCCGGTTCGTGGCGAGCACAGCCGTCCGCCGATTGTCATCTCCCGTACCCACCCCGAGCTCATGCGTCGTCTGTTTGAGCAGGAGGTGCCCGAGATCTATGAGGGCACCGTTCAGATCAAGTCGATCGCCCGCGAGCCCGGCCAGCGCTCCAAGGTCGCCGTCCACTCGCTCGACGACCGTCTGGATCCCGTGGGCGCCTGCGTCGGCCCCAAGGGCAGCCGTGTTCGCGCTGTCGTGGGCGAGCTCCGTGGCGAGCGCGTCGACGTCATCCTGTGGGATGCCGATCCTGCCGTCTACGTCGCCAACGCCCTGTCGCCCGCCAAGGTCACTCGCGTCCTCATTGACGAGGAGAAGGCCTACGCCGGCGTCATCGTGCCCGACGACCAGCTGTCCCTCGCCATCGGCAAGGAGGGCCAGAACGCCCGCCTCGCCGCGCGCCTG
>USCN01000234.1 GCA_900553165.1 uncultured Collinsella sp. | reverse complement strand
GCCGTCGTTAGCGAGGATGTGGTTGAGCAGCGTGGTCTTGCCGGCACCGAGGTATCCGGTAAGCATGATGATCTTCACGGGTTTGTTGGGCATATGCCCTCCTTTGTTAGACATGGCTTACAGTTGAATCTTATGCCAAACGCCTGCTCTTATACCCACGCGCCGGCAAATAACACAAGCTACTCCCAGGCTCCCCATACATCGGGGCAATAACCGACGGTGGCCTTTTTGCCGTTGCGCACGATGGGCTCGGCTAGAACCTGCTGGTTCTCGAGCAGCTTGTCGAAGCGCTGGCTAGGGGTGAGGTGCTGGATGAGCGCGAGCGTCTCCTCGTCCTTGGCCTTGGGGTTGAGCAGCTTATCGATGCCGCCGACCGCCTGCATGACGCTTGTGAGCTCGCCCTTGCTCATCTCCTTTTCCTTAAGGTCGATAAACTGCACCTTAATGCGGCGCTCTTTAAAGAAGCGCTGGGCTTTCTTGGTATCGAACGACTTCTTAGTCCCGAAGATTTGAATATTCATGGCCCCGCCGCTCTATCGAATGAAGTTGGTGCGCTCGCGATCGGCCTCGGGGGCTTCGATGCCGGCGGCTTTTCCTGCTTCGATGCAATGCAGGAGCCAGGCCATGTTTTTGCCGATGTTACGCATAGTGGCCAGGCCCTCGGCGTCCTGGGCGGCCTCGCCCGGCATGGCACCAAAGACGTTGTTCCAGTACGTGGACGCTACCACGGGCATCTGGTTGATGGTGAAGTACTTGTTGAGCACGTCGAAGGTAGTCGACGTGCCGCCGCGACGGGCGACGGCGACTGCTGCGCCCGGCTTGTGTGCAAAGGCCTTGCTGCCAGCATAAAACGCGCGATCGAGTGCCGAAAGGATACGGCCGCTGGGGTGCGCATAGTAGACGGGTGAACCAAAGACAAAGCCGTCCGACTGCTCGGCGGCGGCGATCAGCTCGTTGACCGCATCGTCATCAAACGTGCAACGGCAATCGAGCTTGCCACACTGGCCGCAGCCGATGCAGTCGCGAATGGGCTTGGCGCCCAGCTGAAATACCTCGCTATCGATGCCTTCGGCTTTAAGCTGCTCTGCAATCTCGGCGAGCGCCCGGGCGGTGTTTCCGTTTGCCTTGGGACTGCCGTTGACCAAAAGAACCTTCATCACAAACTCCCTCTGCTATTGGTGAATTCTGCTGAGAATTATCTCACGTTGTGTGCGATGACGTTGGCATGGTGCGGGCGATGTTTATCCCGTAACGTTCTTAAGGGCGTTCATGCCTAAGGCCATCTAGGGGCATTGCGGTACGGCATGGGGAATGCATTGGGAAACGTTTGATAAATGCTTATAAACACGTTTTTGACGGCATACGTTGACAGATATACTTGTTGAGTTCAAAAGCATGGGAACGGAGAAGGTTGCATGACACAGCCGGAGACATCACACACGGTGGGGCTTGCGCTCGAGGGAGGCGGCTACCGCGGTATGTATACGGCGGGCGTGCTCGACGTTTGGATGGAGCACGGTTTGACCTGCGACCATATGGTGGGTGTCTCGGCGGGTGCGGCGTTTGGCTACAACTTTAAATCGCGCCAGATCGGCCGCGCCATTCGCTATAACAAGGCCTATTGTGCCGATAAGCGCTATGCGGGTGTAGCAAGCTGGCTGCGGACCGGCGATATGTTCAATGCCGATTTTGCCTATCACGAGGTGCCTATCGAGCGCGATCCCATCGACCTGGAGACATATCGCGCCTGTCCCATGCGGTTTACGTGCGTGTGTACCGATATCGAGACGGGCAAGGCTGTCTACCACGACCTGCCCTATGGCGATGAGCGCGATATCGAGTGGATCCGGGCGTCGTCGGCTATTCCCGTGGCGACGCGTCCTGTTGTCATTGAGGGACACAAATATCTGGATGGTGGCGTGGCTGATTCTATTCCCAGTGCATGGCTGTTTGCGCAGGGCTACGACCGCAACGTGGTGGTGCTGACGCAACCGGCGGGCTTTGTAAAGCAGCCCAACAGCGTTATGCCCATGCTGCGGCGCGTGTTCCGTCACTACCCGGAGTTTGTCGCGGCGCTTGAGCATCGGCATGAGGTCTACAATGCCACGCTCGATGACCTGGCGCGTCGCGAGGCTGCCGGCGAGGTCTTTATGGTGCGGCCGAGCGAATCGGTGAAGGTGCCGTCGCTGTGCCGCGAACCGGATGAGCTCGAGCGCATCTATCAGATCGGTCGTCGAGATGCGGAGGCGACTTTGCCGGCGTTGAAAGCGTATCTGGCGGGGTAAGGGTCGCATGCGGAAAGCGCATCCCGGAATGGAGGCTCAAACTGGGATGCGCTTTCCATTGCTGAAGATATGAGGCTGCGAATCAGCTGCTCGGCCTAGACTTACGCCTGCTGCCAGGTGTCGACGAGCTCCTTGGCCGCGGCGTAGGGGTCATCGGCGCTGCAGACGGCGCTCACCACGAAAAAGCCGTCGACGCCGGTGGCCTTGAGCT
>USCN01000233.1 GCA_900553165.1 uncultured Collinsella sp. | reverse complement strand
ACAGAAAGTCGGCACGTATTGTCGGTGACACAATGGGTAAGTATCACCCGCACGGCGACTTCGCCGTATACGACACCATGGTGCGCTTGGCCCAGCCGTTCAGCATGCGTGTGCCGCTTATCGACGGTCATGGCAACTTCGGCTCCATCGACGGCGACTCGGCAGCAGCAATGCGTTACACCGAGGCGCGTCTGGGCAAGGCGGCCATGGAGCTGCTGCGCGATCTCGACAAGGAAACGGTCGACTTCCAGCCCAACTACGACGAGTCGCTCGCCGAGCCCGTGGCGCTGCCCGCGCGCTTTCCCAACCTGCTGGTCAACGGTAGTCAGGGCATCGCCGTCGGCATGGCCACCAATATCGCCCCGCATAACCTCACCGAGGCAATCGAGGCCACCTGCTACCTGATCGACAATCCCGACGCCACCGTCGACGAGCTCATGCAGATCATGCCCGGTCCGGACTTCCCCACCGGCGCCATCATCATGGGCAGCGCCGGCATCAAACAGAGTTACGAGACCGGACGCGGCTCCATCACCGTGCGCGCCAAGGCTCATGTGGAGTCTACCAAGACCGGCCGCAACCGCCTGGTCTTTACCGAGATCCCCTACATGGTCAACAAGGGCACCCTGCAGGAGAAGATCGCCCAGCTCGTCAACGACAAGCGCATCGAGGGCATCTCGGACATGCGCGATGAGTCCAACCAGAAGGGCATCCGCCTGGTCATCGAGCTCAAGAAGGGTGTTATCCCACAGGTCGTGCTCAACAATCTGTACAAGTACACCTCGCTGCAGACGACCTTTGGCGCCAACAACCTGGCGCTCGTCAACGGCGTGCCCAAATGCCTGAGCCTGCGCGAGATGCTGCAGCACTATATCGACCACCAGGTCGACGTCGTCACCCGCCGCACTCGTTTTGACCTCAAGAAGGCCCAGGCGCGTGCGCATATCCTCGAGGGCTACCTGATGGCCCTCGACCATATCGACGAGGTTATCAGCATTATCCGCTCCTCGCAGACCGACTCCGAGGCCAGCAGCCGCCTGCTCGAGCGCTTTGGCTTTACGCCCGAGCAGACCACGGCCATCCTCGAGATGAAGCTGCGCCGCCTGACCGGCTTGGAGCGCAACAAGATCCAGGAAGAGCTGGACGGCCTGCGTCGCGCCATCGCCTACTACGAGGACCTGCTGGCGCATGAGGAGAAGATCTTGGGCGTCATCAAGGAGGAGATGCGCGAGATCTCCAAGAAGTTCGGCGACAAGCGCCGCACCGAGATCAGCCAGGTTGAGAAGGACCTGGATGTCGAGGACCTCATCGCCGACGAGGACATGGTCGTGACCATCACCCACACCGGCTATGTGAAGCGTATCCCGGTGGCTGCCTACCGTGCCCAGAAGCGCGGTGGCAAGGGCGTGTCGGGCGTCAACCTCAAAGAGGATGACGTTATCGACGAGATGTTTATTGCGTCCACGCACGAGTACGTGCTGTTCTTCTCGAGCAAGGGCAAGGTCTATCGCCTAAAGGTGCACGAACTGCCGGTGGGTACGCGACAGGCCCGCGGCACTGCGATCGTCAACCTGCTGCCCTTCGAGGACGGCGAGAAGATCGCGAGCGTCATCAGCTGCCGCGAGTTCCCCGCCGACGAGTACCTGATGTTTGCCACCAAGAGCGGCATGGTCAAGAAGACCGTGATGAGCGCGTATGACCGCAGCCGCCGCGATGGACTCATTGCCATCAACCTGCGCGACGACGACGCACTATTGAACGTGCGTCGCGTGCGCGAGGGCGACAAGATCATCCTGGCCACCACTGCGGGCAAGGCGATTATGTTCTCTGAGGAGCAGGTACGCGCCACCGGCCGCGACACCAGTGGCGTTCGCGGTATTAGCATGAAGGACGGCGTGAGCGTTTTGGGCATGGAGGTTACCAACGGCGACGGCGACCTGTTCGTCATTACCGAGCGCGGCTACGGCAAGCGCACGCCGGTTGCGGACTACCCAGAGCAGAACCGCGGCGGTCAGGGCGTCTATACCATTCAGATGACCGAGCGTAAGGGCAACCTCGCGGCTATGAAGACGGTGGGCCCGCAACACGAGCTGTTCATCGTGACGGAAGGCGCGACGGTCATTCGCGTCAAGACCGACGAGATCAGCCAGACCGGCCGCGCCACCCAGGGCGTCAAAATGATGACCGTCGACGACAACGACCGCATCTGCGCCGTAGCTCGCATGACAGCCGCCAAAGAGAAGCCCGAGGGCGAAGGTGCAGAAGACGGCTCTGCCCCCGAAGAAACCCCTGTCGATCTAGGCGACGGCAACGACATGCCAGAAGATCTCCTCGACGAGTAAGAGGAACTAACTGGTAGAAAATATCAGACCCCATATATCGGCGGCCGGCGCACCTGCGCGCCGACCGCTTTTTTGACAATTTTGGACCCACGTTCGCCCCGGCCGCGCGGCGGCATATGAAGTCGATCGCGAGTTCCGCACGAGCCGGAGAGCACTTAATGTGCTCTCCGTGCGAG
>USCN01000232.1 GCA_900553165.1 uncultured Collinsella sp. | reverse complement strand
ACTCTTAATCCCAAGGTCCAGGGTTCGACCCCCTGACGGCCCACCCAAAGTATGTTAAAGCGACTGGCTTAGGCTGGTCGCTTTTTTGTTGACCTCGCATGGGGTCGAACCCGTCGGGGCGCGAAGCTGAGGAAATGCGTAAGCATTTACCAGCGCAGCGCGCAAGGCGCAAAGCGCCGTAGCGGCCGCCTGCAAAGCAGGCTGACCCCCTGACGGCCCACCAAAGCATGTTAAGACGGTCAGCGAAAGTTGGCCGTCTTTTTTGTTGGCCTTTCATGGGGTCGAACCCGAAAGGGCGCGGAGCTGAGGAAACTGCACCGTGATTCCCTTAGGGAAACACGGCTAAAGCCCCATAAACGTTCTCTCCTTATGAGAATTATGCTCACGGGGCTCGATTCATGTTGAGGAGTTGTGATCAAACTCAAAGTGAGAATCGATTTAGTCTGCTCGATAGTGCGAACCCAGGCTTTCAGTTCGCTTGCGCATGGCTTTGACCATTTCCTGTGCCAGCTGAATCTGCGATTGCAGGCGGGCGAGGGCTGCGACTTCGCTGTCCTGGGCTTTCTGTGTGCTCAAGGTCGTTGCCTCCGTCTTCAAGCCCTCAAGCTCGTGTAGTGCCTCGGATAGGCCTGTTTCGGTCCTGTTGATCATGCAAAAGGTGCTCATCGTGTGCCTAAGGCTGTGTGTCAGGCGTTCGGCATCTGTTGTGGCAATGCCGTACTGGGGGAGGGTGATATCCGCCTTCAGGGCCGCCTCAGGCTCTTTCTGCGCTGTGAGGGCTGCCGATGCGCCCGCGATACGTCCGAATACGATGCCGTTGGCGCTTGACAAGCCACCAATGCGGTCGGCGCCGTGCATGCCGCCTGTCGCCTCGCCGCAAGCGTAGAGGCCCTCAACGCCCGTGTGCGCGGTCTTATCGATCTTGATGCCGCCGTTAGCGGCGTGGGCATACATCGCAACGCGCATCTCGTCAGTCGGGGCGATGCCGTGCTCGTCTTGCAGCCAGGTGGCAAAGGTCTGCACAAACTCTGGGACATCCTCGCGGGGGAAGTCGTAGTGGAGTGCCAGGCCTTCGACACCTGCCTGATCGATGACGAGATCGATAGCGCGGGAGGCCAAGCGTGACGTGAAGGGACCATATCCAGAGCGCTGCTCGAGCAGGTCGTTCAGCTTGTCGTCGGCAATATCTACCGGCTGGTCTACATGCACGTAGCGCCAGGTTTTCTCGTTGAAGACCAAGTTACGCCTGGGCTCGATGAAGCCGGGCATCATCTGCATGAACTCTATATTAGTAAGTGTTGCGCCGTGCGCCAGTGCGATGGCCTGCGAGGAGCTGAGCACATCAGCCGACGTAAGGCTGCGCTCGAACAGGCCGCCTGTGCCACCGGCTGCGATGATCGTGGCCTTGGCAGCAAAGGGTACGATTCGATTTTCGGTAAGGTCGTAGAGTACGGTTCCGGTTATTCTGCCGTTCGTGTCCTCAACAAGGTCGATAAGCTCATGGCGGGGGAGCAGGCGAATGCCGAGCGACTCGATCCAGGTCGTCAGAGCGTCCTCAAGGGGCTTGCGGGTGAGGCCGCGCCACATGCGCGTCTTGTGGTCAAAGCAGGGGATAAATTGCTTTTGTTGAGCACTCTTGGCGCTTTGCGGACGCTGGAGCTCAACGCCCAGGTCTTGCTCGAGCCAGTCAATCGCTTGGGGAATGCCGTGGACGAACGTTTGGACGAGTTCGGGGTCGGCGACACCGCCGCCGACGGTCTGGATGGTGTCGATGAGGTCCTGCTCGTCGTCTTCGTCGACGGGACCGATGAGGCCGAGGCCCCAGGTACCCGGGAAGAAGCTCGATCCACTCATGGTCTTGCCGGCGCTTGCCACAGTGACGGTTGCACCCGTGCGTGCCGCTTCGATGGCGGCACAAAGGCCCGCAATGCCAGATCCAATTACCAGTACATCAGTCGATTCCATCGGATTCCTTTCTCGTCCGGCGTATTGTCGCACGGGTGATCGGCAATGGGGCCGCAAAGACCCGTCAAATCGGTAAAGGGCAAATATGGCAGGTGGGCGTCATGGACGCTCTGACGCTCCATCTCTTCACATCTCGTATTTGGCCCCAGCTGATATATCGGCATTAGATACCCTGCGCCAGCGCAAACAAAAAGAGCCGCTACCTCGAAAGGTAGCGGCTCCAAAGCTCAACTATGTGAGCATCGCGCGGGCGCGACTAGGCCTTGAGGGCCTCCTCGACGGCGACAGCGCAGGCGACGGTGGCACCGACCATGGGGTTGTTGCCCATGCCGATGAGACCCATCATGTCGACGTGCGCAGGCACGGAGGAAGAACCGGCGAACTGGGCGTCGGAGTGCATGCGGCCCATGGTGTCGGTCATGCCGTAGCTGGCGGGGCCGGCGGCCATGTTGTCCGGGTGCAAAGTACGGCCCGTACCACCACCAGAAGCAACAGAGAAATACGGGTGACCGTTCTCCATACATTCTTTCTTATAAGTACCGGCTACCGGGTGTTGGAAACG
>USCN01000231.1 GCA_900553165.1 uncultured Collinsella sp. | reverse complement strand
AGTCCACCTGCATCAACCACCGTCCGCTCGTGCGCGTCGGTGACACCGTTGAGCAGGGCGAGCCTCTGGCTGACGGTCCTTCGACCGATCATGGCGAGCTCGCACTGGGTCAGAACCTCACCGTGGCCTACATGCCGTGGGAAGGCTTTAACTACGAGGACGGTATCGTCGTGTCCGAGCGCCTGGTGGCCGAGGACCTGCTGACGACCATCAACATCACCCGTCACGAGATCGACGCCCGCGACACCAAACTCGGTCCCGAGGAGATCACCCGCGAGATCCCGAACCTCTCCGAGGACATGCTTGCCAACCTCGACGAGGACGGCATCATCCGCATCGGCGCCGAGGTCGGCCCTGGCGACATCCTGGTCGGCAAGGTCACGCCTAAGGGCGAGAGCGCTCTGACCGCCGAGGAGCGCCTGCTGCGCGCCATCTTCGGTGCCAAGGCCCACGACGTCCGCGATACCTCCCTTAAGATGCCTCACGGCGCTTACGGCCGCGTTATCGACGTCGTCCGCTTTAGCCGCGAGAACGGCGACGACCTGGCCCCCGGCGTCAACGAGCAGGTGCGCGTCTACGTCGCCCAGCGTCGTAAGATCCAGCAGGGCGATAAGATCGCCGGCCGCCACGGCAACAAGGGTGTTATCTGTAACGTTCTGCCGGTCGAGGACATGCCCTACATGGCTGACGGTACCCCGATCGACGTTATCCTCAACCCGCTGGGCGTTCCTTCGCGTATGAACGTCGGCCAGCTGCTCGAGTGCCACCTTGGCTGGGCTGCTGCCTGCGGTTGGGATACCGAACAGGCCGACTCCGACAAGTACGTCCCCGGTCCGTTCTTCACCGCCACGCCCGTCTTCGACGGCGCCAAGGAGGACGAGATCGCCGAGGTCATCCGTCGTGCCAACAAGAACATGCTCAACAAGGCCACCGCTGCCTTTGGCGATCACATGCGCCCCGAGTTCGTCACCCAGCTTGACGAGCGCGGCAAGACCCGTCTGTTCGACGGCCGCACCGGTGAGGAGTTCCGCGAGCCCATTACCGTGGGTACGTCCTACATCCTCAAGCTCGGCCACATGGTCGACGACAAGATCCACGCCCGCTCCACCGGCCCGTACTCCATGATCACCCAGCAGCCGCTGGGCGGCAAGGCTCAGTTCGGCGGTCAGCGCTTCGGCGAGATGGAAGTCTGGGCTCTGGAAGCTTACGGTGCCGCTTACACCCTGCAGGAGATCCTGACCGTCAAGTCCGATGACGTCGAGGGCCGTGTCAAGACCTACGAGGCCATCGTCAAGGGCGAGCCCATCCCGCAGCCCGGCATCCCCGAGTCCTTCCGCGTTATGCTGAAGGAGCTGCAGTCTCTGGGTATGGACGTTGTGGTCCAGGACAAGGACGGCAACGAGATCGATATGCGCCAGAACTTCGACGACGAAGAGACCGGCTTTGATATGCGCGATGTTGCCGGCACTGAGAACGTCGTGCAGGAGAGCGAACTGCTCAACGACTACAACATCAAGGACGCCGATGCTGGCTTCGATGATCCTTCTGTGCTGGAGGACAATAACTCCGGTGCCGAAGCTCCCGCTTCTTCTGACGAAGTAGATTTCTGATCAGACAAAGAACACAAGCCTCAAGCCCCCTGTTCCGCGTGCTGCGGCAGGGGAGAGGGGCCTGTGGTCTGAACAAGAAAGCCGCCTGTATCATCGAGACAACTAGAGATTAAGAAAGGGTTCGTTTCATGGAAAACAACGTTTTCGATTCCATCAAGATCGGCCTTGCCTCCCCGGAGCAGATCCGCAACTGGAGCTACGGCGAGGTCAAGAAGCCTGAGACCATCAACTACCGCACCCTGAAGCCGGAGCGCGACGGCCTGTACTGCGAGCGCATTTTTGGACCTACCAAGGACTGGGAGTGCCACTGCGGCAAGTACAAGCGCATCCGCTACAAGGGCAAGATCTGTGATCGCTGCGGTGTCGAGGTCACCAAGGCAAAGGTTCGTCGTGAGCGCATGGGCCACATTGAGCTGGCCGCGCCCGTCAGCCACATCTGGTACTTCAAGGGCATCCCCAGCCGCATCGGCCTGATGCTGGACATCAGCCCCCGCCTGCTGGAGAAGGTGCTGTACTTTGCAAGCTATATCGTCACTGATCCGGGCGCTACCCGTCTGGAAAAGAAGCAGCTGCTCACCGAGAGCGAGTATCGTGAGATGCGCGACCACTACGGTGATGAGTTCGAGGCTGCTATGGGCGCTGAGGCCATTCAGGATCTGCTGAAGGAGATCGATCTGGATCAGCTGAGCGCTGAGCTGACCGCTGAGGTGGAAAAGTCTTCCGGCCAGAAGAAGGTCCGCATCCTGAAGCGTCTGGAGGTCGTTGAGGCATTCCGCATTTCCGGCAACCGCCCTGAGTGGATGGTCATGGACGTGCTGCCCGTGCTGCCGCCTGACCTGCGCCCCATGGTCCAGCTGGACGGCGGCCGTTTTGCCACCTCCGACCTGAACGACCTGTACCGCCGCGTCATCAACCGCAACAACCGTCTG
>USCN01000230.1 GCA_900553165.1 uncultured Collinsella sp. | reverse complement strand
CCATCGCGAGCCCCGAGGTGGAACTTGTGGGCATTACCACATGTTTTGGCAACGTGCGCGTCGACCAGTCGGCACATAACTGTCTGGCGGTGCTCGATCTGCTGGGTCGTCCCGAGGTGCCGGTGTACCTGGGCGCCGACCGTCCTCTGCAGGCGACTGAGCCCTATACGCCGCCGGCGTCCACCGCGCTCATTCACGGCAAGAACGGCATCGGCGGCGCGTGCCCGCGTCGCCCTACGAGCCGGTGGGGGCGACGTCTGCTGATGGCAACGCTGCGGTCGATTATCTGATCGATGCCGCGCGCACCTATGGCCCCGATCTGGTCTACGTAGCGACCGGCCCGCTTTCCAACCTGGCGCTTGCCTTGGAGCGCGATGCGGCGGCGGTGATGTCTATCGGCCGCGTGGTGGTAATGGGCGGTGCCCTGACCGTGCCCGGTAACGTGAGTGCGGGTGCCGAGGCCAACATGGCAAGCGATCCCGAGGCGGCCGATGCCGTGCTGCGCTCGGGCCGCAAGCTCACCATGGTGGGCCTGGACGTGACGCATCGCGTGGTGCTTACGCGTCGCGACATTGCCGGCTGGACGGGCTCGGGCACCATGGCGGGCTGCGCATTTGCGAGCATGGTCGAGCACTACATTGGCTCGTACGAGATGAACGCACCCTACCTGGGTGGTTGTGCGCTGCACGATCCGCTAGCCGTTGCCGTGGCGATCGACCCCACGCTCGTAGGTGCGCTCGGCTGCAACCTGCGTGTTGATCTGCTGGGCGAGTATCGCGGTCGCACCATTTGCGATGAGCACCGCCTGTCCGATCCGGACAAGAGCGCGCTGGTGGCACTGACCGTTGACGTCCCGCGCTTCCTGTCCGAGTTCAAGACACGCATGGCCCGTGTCCTTGGCTAAATGATTTCCGTGCCCCGCCCCATGTAGTCAATTTGGGACGGGGCTTTTTTAGCTACCGAGTAAATGTGCCCGTTGGGGGAATAGCCGTGCCACTTCGCTTGACAACAGGCTAAACTACCTCATAAACGTTTACCACTCTGTTTAGATTGAATTTGCGGTCGTTTAGTTGCCGAGTCATCAAGTTGAGATGCTCCGCCACGGCCGTTGCTAGGGGGAACAATGGCCAAAGCAAGTGTTCGCGAGATCAGCCGCATCACCGGTTTTTCGCCTGCGACCGTGTCCAACGCGCTCAACCGCAAGCGCAGCGTGAGTGAAGAGACCGCCAAGGTCATCTTGGAGTGCGCACAGTCGCTTGGCTACCAGCAGTCGACGCAGCTCGAGAGCATTCAGTTTGTGCTCGCGCGCAAGACGGGCGCCATCTTGGACGAGAGTACCTTCCATCCCGCGGTTATCGAGGGCGTGGAGCGCCAGGCGCGTCGTCACGGCATGAGCACGAGCTTTGTTTCGCTCGACTTTAGCGACTTGGACGCCGTGCGTCCGCAGGTCGAGGGCCTGATCGCCGTTCCGTCCGCCGCTATTGTACTAATGGGTACGGAGTTGGGCGAGGAGGACTACGCTCTGTTCGCTAACGCGGCCGCCCACCTGATTGTGCTCGATGGCTGGAGCGACCGCCAGTACTTCGATGCCGTGGTCATTGCCAACACCGATTCGGTGCTGCGTGCCGTGGACTACCTTATTGAGAAAGGTCACAAGCAAATCGGCTACCTGGCAGGTGACCTTCGCATTCGCAACTTTAAGGACCGCGAGCGCGGCTATCGCCAAGCGCTTGAGGATGCGGGCCTTGAGGCCAACCCGACATGGCGCGTCACGCTGGGCACCACGCTCGAGGGCGCTTATCGCGACATGGGCGCATGGCTCGACAGCGTCTCGCGCGACGACCTGCCGACGGCTTTCTTTGCCGAAAACGACGTGCTCGCCGTAGGCGCTATGCGCGCGTTGAACGAGCACGGCATACGCGTGCCCGAGGATGTCTCGATCATCGGCTTTGACGATCTGTCTCTGGGCGCCTTTTCCAACCCGCCGCTCACCACGGTGCACGTTCCCAAGCACGAGGTGGGCGAGATCGCGGTGCGCCGCCTGGTGGGCAACATCCGCAATCCCAAGAGCTATACCTGTAAGACGGCCGTGTCGACCTATTTTGTCGAGCGCCAGAGCGTGTGCGAGATCTAGGCGAAGAAAACGCCGGGCCGCAGGGCGGCAAAGCTCGCTAAGGCAGCCATATCTAACGCTACTAAGAGAGGGTCCTTCGGGGCTCTCTTTTTGTTTCCCTTGTATGTTCAGATTGTTTACATACCGTTTAGGCTGATTTCTCTACCGCTTACGGGACTTTCGCGTTAAACTTCTAAACACTGAAGTAAAACATTTAGTAAACAGAACAAAACGAAACATGCGTCTGTTTACTGAACATGTAATTAGGGGAGGACGTACATGGATAAGATCAAGCTCGGTTTTGTGCCCACGCGCCGCAGCATCTTTAGCGCGCCGGACGCAATCAAGTATCGCGGCCTGACGGCTGATCGCCTGCGCGAGATCGGCGTCGACATCGTGGATATCGACGACATCAATGACGAGGGCTTGCTGTTCG
>USCN01000229.1 GCA_900553165.1 uncultured Collinsella sp. | reverse complement strand
CGTACGACTGCACCAGCCAGGATTGCGCCGTCGACTTTACCGAGCATCTCAACGACAGCATCGAGGGCAAGCGCGTGGGCATCATCCCCGCGTTTATGGAGGCCGAGGGTCTGACGCCCGAGGTCAAGGCCGCTGTTCAGCGCGCTGCCCAGGAGCTGCAGAACCAGGGCGCCGAGCTCGTGGAGGTCGACCTGCCGCACCTGGACGCCGCCATCGCCGCCTACTACGTTATCGGCCCGGCTGAGGCGTTCTCCAACCTGGCTCGCTTCGATGGCATTCGCTACGGCTATCAGGAGGAGGGCTGCGCCAACCTGTCCGACCAGAGCTCGCTTTCGCGCGCCCACGGCTTTGGCGCCGAGGCCAAGCGCCGTCAGATGCTCGGCGCCTACCTGCTGAGCTCGGGCGTGTACGACAAGTACTATTACGCAGCGCAAAAGGCCCGCACGCTCATCACGCAGGACTACGACGCCGCGTATGCCAAGGTGGACACCATCCTCATGCCTGCCTCGCCGCGCACGGCCTTTAAGTTTGGCGAGATCAGCGACCCCACGCAGATGTACCTCTCCGACCTGTACACCATTTCGCTCAACATTTGCGGTAACGGCGGTATCTCGGTGCCGCTGGGCCTGGGCGAGGATACTCATCTGCCCGTTTCTGCCCAGCTGGTGGGTCCGGCCTTTAAGGACCGTCAGCTGCTCACGTTTGCCCGCGCCTTGGAGCGCGGCTTTGCCGATGCCGCCACGGGTGCGCCCGCGCTTTCCGTCGCGCCCGATTTTGCCGGGAAGGGAGGCGAGCTGTAATGAAGGAGCTTTCCGAGGTCCTGCAGGATTGGGAGGCCGTGATCGGCCTGGAGATCCATACCGAGCTCACCGCACTCGATACCAAGATGTTCTGCAACTGCAAGCTTAGCCACGATGACGAGCCCAACGCCAACGTGTGCCCGGTGTGCCTGGGCCTGCCCGGCGCCCTGCCGGTGCCCAACAAGCGCGCTATCGAGAGCATCGTCAAGGCCGGTCTTGCCACCAACTGCGAGATCCAGCGCCACTCGATGTTCTACCGCAAGCACTACTTCTATCCCGATATGGCCAAGAACTTCCAGACCACGCAGGGTCCGGTCGCCTTTGCCATGTACGGTCACCTTGATCTGGATGTGACCGGTCGCGGTGCCGCCGAGCGCCCCGAATGCGCGTTTGGCGAGGCCGAGGCCCAGAGCCTGGCGAGCGCCTCGGCCAACGCCGAGGGCTTGTCCACGTCCATGACGTCGACCATGCGCGAGGGCAACCAGCGCGCCGGCCACCTGGCCAGCTATGACGCGTCCAACTTGCAGATGCCCGAGCGTCGCGAGGACGGTTCCTACACGGTGCCCATCCGCATCCTGCGCATCCACATGGAGGAGGACGCCGCCAAGATGGTTCACGTGGGCGGCGCCGAGGGCCGCATTACCGCCGCGGCCGAGTCGCTCGTCGACTACAACCGCTGCGGCACGCCGCTGATCGAGCTCGTCACCGAGCCCGACCTGCGCACGCCCGAGGAGGCTCGCCTGTTTATGGAGAAGCTCCGCCGCATCTTTGTGACGCTGGGCATTTCGGACTGCTCCATGGAGAAGGGTTCCATGCGCTGCGATGGCAACGTGTCGCTGCGCCGCCGCGGCGAGACCAAGCTGGGTACCAAGACCGAGCTCAAGAACCTCAACTCGTTTAAGAGCCTGCACGACGGCCTTGCCTACGAGATCTGCCGTCAGGCCGAGGTGCTCGAGGAGGGCGGCATCATCTATCAGGAGACCCGCCACTGGGAGCCCAGCCGCAAGCGCACCGTGGTCATGCGTGTGAAGGAAACGGCCGACGACTATCGTCTGTTCCCCGATCCCGACTTGGCGCCGTTCGACCTGGACGACGAGTTTATCGATCGTTGCCGTGGCGAGATCCCCGAGCTGCCCGATGCCAAGCGCGCTCGTTTTGAGGCCGACTTTGGCATTAAGACGGCCGACGCCGAGCAGATTGCCGGCGACCCGGAGTTTGCCGAGTTCTTTGAGGCCGCCGCTGCCGGTATGGCTGGCAAGGAGGCCCAGACGGTCGCAAACCTGCTGGTCAACGAGATGATCGCCTACCTTAAGGGAGCGGGTGTGTCGCTCGCCGAGTCCGGCATCGCGCCGGCTCAGGTGGCAGCGCTGGCTAAGCTGCTGGCGACCGACGCCATCAGCTCCAACCAGGCGCACGAGGTCTTTGAGGCCATGGCCCAGACCGGCGACGACCCCAATAAGATCGTCGACGAGCGCGGTATGCGTCAGGTGAGCGATGCCGGCGCGCTGCAGCCGATCGTGGACGAGGTGCTGGCAAACTGTGCCGATCAGGCACAGCAGTATCGTGACGGCAACCAGAAGGTCATCGGCTTTTTGGTGGGCCAGTGCATGAAGGCGAGCCGCGGCAAGGGCAACCCGAAGCTCTTCAACGAGTTGCTGAGAACGTCGCTCTCGTAAACGGGAACCGAGGGGCCGGGCGCAGGGCCTTGCCTCTCAATTTCGGACAGTCCTGACTCACGACGGAGGCGCCACTGGCG
>USCN01000228.1 GCA_900553165.1 uncultured Collinsella sp. | reverse complement strand
CGCCTCGGAAACAGCGCTATCGAGCGCGTCGTTCTTAATGGTCATGAGCACGTCGCCCTCGTTGACGCTCTGTCCGGCCTGCACGTTGATCTTTTCAACCGTACCGTCGACAGAAGGGGAGACGACCGATGCCGAGATGGGCTTAAGCTGCCCCTTGGCTTCGACTGTGGTGGTAAACGTGCCTTCGGTGACCATGTCGGTCACCGGTCCGTTGGTGCCTGCGGGTTGCGCGTTGATGACCAGCGTTGCGATGATGACAATGAGCGCGATGGCAACAACGACGCCGGCGGCAATACCGCGTCGAATCAGCTTTTTGCGTCGACGTTCGGCACGTTTTGCCTTGAGCTTGGCATATGCCTCTTCATCGGAAATCTCGGCCGTATCGTTCGTGCGTCCGTTCTGCTTGTCGGCATGTACGTTTGTAATCAGAGGAAGCGTTTCGGCGGCATCTTCGGGCGTGTGCTCGGTATCATTCGGGCCCGGGGTGATCGTGGGGACATTCGGCATAGCGTCTCCTTTATAGAAAGAACCTCGATAATTATATGCGCTCACCGATTAGGACGGGCGCATGGGACGGTTTCTTTCGGAACTGTTAGATTGGTCGCAGCGGTTCCACGTTGTATGAATGTGCGCGTTGCACTACGAGTGGACAACCACGCACAGGCCGACTTTGATGCAGTCGTGAAGTGCCTTGGCGTCGGCCAGGCGCAGGTTGATGCAACCGTGGCTGCCGCACCACTTGTATGACTCGGCGTTATCGAAACTCGAATCGTTTTGCCAGGTGGCGTCGTGGAATCCGACCATATTGCCCTCGAACGGCATCCAGTAGCTTACCGGGCTCTCGTATTTGGGCTTGCCGGTCTCGGGGTCCTTGGCACCGATGAGTTTGCTGGCGCCATCGTTGCTGTTGATCTGCCATACGCCCTCGGGGGTGGCGTCTTCGCCCGGTTTGCCAGAAATAAAGTTGGCCTCCCACACGATGTTGCCGCTCTCGTCGTAGTAGCGCGCATGCTGCTCGGACAGGTCGACGTCGATATAGGCCTTCCAGTCGGGCTCGCCCTTGGCGGTAAAGGTGTCGGCCTTCTGGGAGTACTTGATCTCGATTTCGCCGGTCTGCTTGTTGTTGATGGCGTCCTCGACCTGCTTGGCGAGCGAGCTGCTGTCGATGGACCAACCAAAGTCGCCGCCTTCGACGGCGCACTGCTTGCCATCGGCGCGCGTCCACCAGCGAGTGGAGCCCACGGTATTAAAGCCGTTGGCGAGCTCGGCTGCCCAGCTGCTGATCTGCGACGTATCGAGCGTGGGGTTGGCCGGATCGGCAAAGCTGATCCACTGCAGCACGGAGCTGCCATCAACCTTGCCGGCATCCTCGCCGTTGAGCTTGAGGGTCACGTTGACGCCCAAGAAGTTGTTGGCGGCATCGCATGCAGACTGAATCTGATCATCGGTCAGCGTTCCATTGAGCGGCTCATAGGCATCGTTGCCGAGCTTGGAAAGATCTACGGTCTCGGCCAGCGAGGCAAGCTCGAGCTCGGCATACTTAATGACATGCTTGCGGTTGAGTTTTTCGTTGGAGCGCGCCTTCTCGACGGTAAACTTGCCGGCCTGCTCGTCATAGGAGCTATTGGCCTCGAACGCGCCCGAACGCCCCTCGTTAAACTCGTCGATGGCGGCGCCCAGATCCTTCTCAAACTGCTTTTGGTCAAAGGTGTCGGAGAGCATGGACAGGTCGACGTCTTGATCAAGATCGACTTCGTTGGAGCTAGCGGTTGTTTTGGTCTTGCCGCTTAAGGATTCTACAAGGCGGACAGGCCATACAAAGGCTTCGTTGTGGTTGATGATCTCTTTTGCGGCAGCCTCTCCGTCGACGATGGGCTCATCGGACTCGGGCTGATAGGTCCAGCTAAAGTCATCGCCTGTCACGGTGAGCTTATAGTGCTTCCAAGCCGAGTTGACCTTGGCGGCGGCAGACGAAGCGTTGGAGAACGAGACGTCGACGCCGGCGATGGTGGTGTTGGGGTAGGCTACCTGCGAAAACGCTACGACGCCTACGATATAGACAATGACGATAAGACCCAGGACGACAAAGAGCGTCGTCTTTTTGCCCGACTTATTGTTCTCGGCGGGTTTGCGTGCGGGGCCGCGATCGCCTCGAGCGTGCGTGGGGGGCTGCTTGGGCGCATTGCCGTTTGCCTGGCGCTGCTGACGTTGCTGGTTCGGGCGTTGCGATGTGTTTGTCGCACCACGCTGCTGACCGTGGCTCGGCGCGATAGGACGCGGCGACTGAACGCCTCCGGTGTGCCTGTTCGGCTGCTGCGGATCGGGAATCAGTTGAGTTCGATCGTTTTGCGACATCGTATGCATATCCTTCGAATTTCGCCTTGTGGCTCATCGTGTTTTTACTGGGCTTGCATTATAGCGATTACCTAGTTGATTGTGGTATGGAAACGGTGGCATTCAAAAGAGGTGGGACATTTGTCCCACCTTTAAGTCGTCCTTTGTCGCTATCCGCACACACCGCATTTTGCACAGGCCGAAAGCGCGGCCGGAGCCTGCGC
>USCN01000227.1 GCA_900553165.1 uncultured Collinsella sp. | reverse complement strand
CTGCCATGCTAATGGAGATGCCGCCGTTAAAGTCGTACGCGTCGAGAAGCGTTGCCTCGTCCACGTAGCCTTCTGAAAGAGGGGCGACCTCAAAGATGGCCGTGCCTTCGTCATCGGTCGTGGCGGTGAGCTGCTTGCCTGCGGCATAGCGCGATATGAGCGTGACCTGGGCACCCGTGATGGGCGTATTCTTGTTGGCGACGTCGACCACGACCACACCGAACATGGTGCGCGAGAGAACGAGCACCCTGAAGGGGTCTTTTTCGTCGGCATGGGCTTCGGTGGGTGCGAACGGCAATATGAAGGCGTTTGCGCTTCCCGGCACGCGCGGCATCATAATGCTCGCTAACGAGGACGCTCCGGCGACAAGTAACGAACGGCGATCAAGCATCTTGGGCTCCCATCCCGCAAGTATCGGTGGAAATAATCCAATTTTGCGAGAAGGCGCCCCGTGGCGGTAGTGCCGTTCAAGGGTCAAAATGTCCAAATTGATCGAGCGAAGCGCCGGGTTCCGGAACGCGTTCGATGCGCTTGGTAGTCCGGTCGCTAACGTAACATATGCGCGACCAGCTCGGCGCGTGTGCCGATGCCAAGCTTTGCGTATACGCCGGATAGGCGGTTTTTGACGGTGCCCGTCGATACTCCCATATGGCGTGCGATTTCGGCGTTGGTCCACCCACGACAGGCGAGCATGGCCATGGTGAATTCCGTGGTCGTTAGATCGTCGGCAACGTCCTCGCCCGAATCGGGGTTGTGGATGCGCCGCCAGCCGTAGCTGAAGCGGTACGTGATCTCGATGATGCGCGCGAAGTCGTCAGGGTATTGCGTTTTTAGGCATGCCTCGATAAGCCCCTGTAAAAGGCCGTGATGCTCGCCAATGAGCTCAATAAGGCCGTCGGGACGCGCAATGTCCCAAGCGGCTCCGAAGTGTGCTTTTGCGGCGTCGATGTCCTTGAGGCTCATGCAGGCGATAGAAGCCGACAGGTGCAGGAACAGTTCCGAGATCGGATAACTTCCCTGTTTCATGATCAGGGCGTTTTCCGCCATGCCCAGACTGCGGCCATATTCGCCGCGCAGATACAAGGCGTGCGCCATCACGTAGCTGGCGAACAGACGCAGGCCTTCGGGTAGGTGCGCCGCAAGCGGATAAAACTCTTCGGCAGAATACGGGGAAGGCAGGTGTAGCAGGACGCTCGCGGCCGAGGCGAACAGGATATGTGTGGCGTGGACGGCGGGCGACTCCTCGTCAGCCGGCGTATCGAGGATGCCAGCAAGGCACCGACGGGCGTCGGCGATACGGTTGAGCGACAGGCTGGCGTATCCGCAGATAAAGCATGCGGAATAGCACAGCGCGGGATCGGTGGCGTCAAGATAGGGGCGCGCCGTCTTGGCAGCGAGGGCGGCCTGTCCGCGAAAGTACAGCGCTTCTGCCGTAGCAATGGCGCGCGAATCGGGGTCGGAAATGCCTGCAACCGCAGCGTCAATCTGCCCCGGCACAAAGGCGGTGCACATCAACGGCATGGGAACGCATGGGTAGCCATCGCAGTCCATCTTCCATCTCCCAACAGCTGGCAACAATGCAGCAATTGTACTCCTGTTGCTCGGGACCGGAATTTGTGGGTATCGCCTACGATTATGCCGAACGTATAAAGGAAGAGTCTATTGGCGATGCTCCCAAGGTGGCTACTGAAGCCTAGCTGACCTCGACATTAGGAAAAATTACCGCCCCTACAAAAAGCTCTGTCGCAGCGATGGGAAACGCATCTTCTGGGCATTCCGGCGTCTCCAGCCCAGCGCTGGACTGCTGCTGTCGCCTGCGCGTTGGCGAGCGAGGCGTGGGGACCGTCCGGCGACCAGCGGTGACGGGCGAGCCCTGCCGCGTGTGTGGGCCTCCATCGGCGTAGACCCATGACCCCCATGGCATCGGAGAAGTCCACCATGACGTCCAGGACCTTACCGTCCGGCATGTCCAGCCTAGTGGCTCTCTTGATTCCGAGGTCGAAGGGGGCGTTGTGCAAGGCATATGGGGCCGAGTGGAAGTGGATCAAAAGAGCGTTACTTGACGTTTCATGCATAATGCCAACCGTCCCGCGACATCACGTTCGCAGCGCGCAGGGGCCGGAGAACCTTCGCGATGAGAGTTGACGTCTAATACCTTGCATCGTATAGTGTGTATAGCACAGTATATGACGAGAGGAGGTGTGCGGATGGAGGCACAGATGAAGCGCGGCTTCCTGGAGGCCTGCGTGCTCGCGGCCGTCTCCGGCGAGGAGTCCTACGGCTACCAGATCGTGAAGGACGTACCGGCGAGCATGGGGCTCACGGAGTCGACGCTCTACCCGCTGCTCAAGCGCCTGGAGAAGGCCGGGTGCATCACGGCGCGCTCCGCCGAGCACAACGGGCGGCTGCGCCGGTACTACCGCATCACGGACGATGGGCGAGCGCGCATCGAGGAGTTCCTGGCCGAGTGGCCGTCCGTACGGGAGATTTACGCATACGTTGAGGGGGCGCACCATGACGCGTGATGAGTTTCTGGGCCGGTTGGGCGAGCTGCTCGCCTGTCT
>USCN01000226.1 GCA_900553165.1 uncultured Collinsella sp. | reverse complement strand
CGTCGGCGCCGGACATGTCGCGGGTATTGGGGTCCCCGCCCTGGATAACAAAACCGGGCACATAGCGATGGAACTTAAGGCCATCATAGAAGCCCATCGTGGAAAGCTCGCAGAAGTTCGCGACATGAATGGGAGCGCCCTCGCCGTCAAACTTGACCTTGATGGTACCCTTCGACGTCTCGATTACGGCGCACTCGTCGCCGACAAGCTGATACCCGGGCGTGTAGAGCTCTTTCTTAAAACCAAACATGTGGTTCCTTCCTCGTGCGTTTAAAGCATATTTGTACGAATTGTAGCAATAAGCACGGGCTTACATCAATTGCGCACGTAGGTTATGCCGACTATGGCGAACTATTTTTAGGAACGCTGCTGCGGCTTCCAGGAACCCACATTGGCGTCGTACTGGTTCAGCGCGCTGTTGCCACCCTGCGCGATGGGCGCCAGGATCTCGCTTTGGTGGGAACTCATCGACTCGCCATCGGGAATGGCCAGCGAGATATCCCAGCTCTGGCAGATCACGTCAACGCGCTCATACATCCACTCGGCAAGCTGCTTTAAGTGGGCGATGTCGTCCGCATAGACCGTATCGTCCTGATACTTAAGATTGTTGAGCTCATCTTGCGTCTTTTTTATCTGGTCACGCAGGGCGTAGGCACTCTGCGACAGCTCCTGACGGGTGGACAGCGGCGTTCGGAGATAGCCGTTGTTAAAGGAATCGATGACCTCGCCGATCTGATCCTCGTCAGCATAGGACACGATGGTCTGATACAGACCGTCGAGCCTGGTATAGAGCTGATCATCGGTGAGCACGGTTTCTTCCTGGACCACCTCGGCAGAATCGTCCTGCTTGGTATCGTCCTCAGTGGCCTCGCCCTTTTGGCGCGTGGGGAAGGTCGTCTGCGCGGCCTGGCCAAACTGGTCGTAGAAGCCAGGCATGACACCCATAGGATCGGCCGTCACGAACCAATAGGCACCGCCGCAAACGACGGCAAGGACCGCGATGATAATGAGCGGCTTGGGGATATGACGCTTGTGCTTGTGATAGGCGTCCTCGTCGGGATGCACCTTGCGCTTGGGTTTTTGAGCATCGTCATGCAGGGAAACGGGCGTGGGAATATCGACCTTGGGGATACCGAAATCCTTATCGAAAGCTGGCAGCACGCAGGTCTCATTGGGGTCGGCGGCGTCCGAAAGCACCGCAGCGGCAGAGGCCGGCGCATGCGGCACCTCGGTATCGATCTGCTCTTGCGTTAGGCGCGGAAAGCCCGCCGTGCGGCCCGCTGCCAGATCGGATGCAGCCGCGTCCTCGGAGAGGATACCCGGAGCCGGGCGTCCGCATTTGGGGCACGTGCGATCATGCGGAGAAAGACGGGCACCGCAGCCCTCACAGAACACGAACTCGGTGTGCTCCGGACCATCGCCCGGACCCACATAGGCGTTGCAGTAGGGGCAGAACGAGGCGCCGTCCTCGATAGTCTTAAGGCAATGCGGGCAGATCACGGCATCCTCTTTTCGAAGCAATTCAAACAATCGAGGTTAGAGCATAACATCGCCACGGCTCCACTGGAGCAAGGCACCAATTCAACATCGCCAGGGCGCGTAGTTACTTCTTCTTTTTGCTCGGCATCGAGACTTTGATGCCTTGGGCGGACTTGGTTACGCGAGAGCGCTTGGCTCCGCTACCCTTCTTTTTCTTGGGCTGGGCCTGGGCCACGCCCTCGAGTGCGCGGACCTCGGCCTCGCGAACGGTGCGAGCTTCGCGGCGCTGTGCCATGTCGGCGGCGACGCGCTTGGCAAAACGCTCCGCCGTCGAACCCGTCGAGCTCACCTTGCCGCCACCGCGACCCAAGCGGACGCGCACACCGCGGCCAAAACCAGTTGCGGCATGACGACGACGCGGCTTGAGCGAATCCATCATCGTGGCGAGCTTAAAGAACACCGAGCAGGTAAAGACCACGATGACAGCCAAGATAACCATCTGGCCCATCGACAGGTTGGCAATAGACAGCAGCTTCGGGAATCCGATAACGCCCGTCAGGATGCCGACGACTACAAACACAAAGAGCGCCACACGCAAGGGCGTGAGGGGCTGCGAGATACGCCAGATCAGGCTGACGCTCGCCGCGCACGAAGTAAGCAGGCACATCGTAGACAGCGTGAGCTGGTTAAAGCCAAACACGCGCGCCACAAAGATATCGAGCGCCGCGGCCAAAATGACCGCAATCGACGCCGGCAGTGCCCGCTTGAGCACGTTCGTCAGGAACGACCCCTTCACGCGAGCATTGTTGGGCTCCAGGCCCAACACAAAGCCCGGCGCGCCGATGCACAAGAAGTTGATGAGCGTCATCTGAATCGGCTCGAAAGGGTACGGCGGCAGCGCGATGCACAGCGCCGCCAGGCCCATCGAGAACAGTGTCTTGGTCAAGAACAGCGAAGCCGAACGCTGCAGGTTGTTGATGGAGCGACGGCCCTCGGCCACCACGGCGGGCATCGAGGCAAAATCGTTGTCGACGAGCACGATTTCGGCCACGTTACGCGCGGCATCGGAGCCGGCCGCCATGGCGACGGAGCAG
>USCN01000225.1 GCA_900553165.1 uncultured Collinsella sp. | reverse complement strand
CGCGGCGGACAACGGCCGCATGCATGGTCTCGAGCTGGGCCGCGTTAAGCGTCTCGTCCATACGCATATATAGGTCAATGCGCGCCAGGCCCGTGGCGGCGCACAGCAGCCACTCGGCAGAAAGACGGGGGTGCTCCTCGCCGCGCTCGGCCAGGTACTCCTTGGTCCACTCGAGACAACGCTTGATGGTCCAGATCTCGTTTGCCATGGGGTCCTCCCCTCTTAAGCGCCGGGCGGCGCGCGAATGTCGGAGCAGATTGTAAGCGAGGCCAGCGCTTGGCAAGGGACGATTGAAGGCGATTATCGAGAATCAGCCCAGATTTTTGCTTGGAGCCCACCTGAAGTGTTCATTCGTCGACGTCTAAATCTGCATCCGTCAAGTTTTTGGCAAGGTTGACCCAAAGCTGACCAATATCTAACCAAACGCTTGCCACATCGCTTGACGCGCGACGCGTCAAAAATCGCCCCGCGACTTCTTGGACGATTTTTCGAGCAATATTTTCGATAGCGGACTTATGCCGTCAATTACCTTAAGCAGGTAAGCAGCTCAAATGCCATAACAGCCGACTGAATAAAATATCAAGGCAATGTCACCAATGACTCCCTACGGATCATTTGACAACCAAGGAAACGCCAATGTTTTGGCAATGTCAGCGAGCGACGTCCAGAGCGAACAAGTTGGCATGAAAAAGGCAAGGCATAGACCTTCTGGTCATGCCTTGCCTTTTGAATGACAAATTGTCGCTCTGGACGGCGCGCAGCGTCGAGTCGTTACGCGGTTTGTAAAACCGCGTAACCTACACGGCCTGTGCCAGCTTCTCGGCTCGCTCGGCGGCGGCGAGTGCCTCGATGACGGTGCCGAGCTGATCGCCCAGAAGGACGCCGTTGTAGGTGGAGTTGAAACCGATGCGGTGATCGGTCACGCGGTCCTGGGGCTGGTTATAGGTACGGATCTTCTCGGAACGGTTGCCGTGGCCGATCTGGCTCTGGCGCTCGGCACCGAGCTCTGCCTGCTGCTTCTCGAGCTCCATCTCGTACAGACGAGCGCGCAGCATCTGCATGCAGACTTCGCGGTTCTGAATCTGGGAGCGCTGTTCCTGCGACTGCACCACGGTGTTGGTGGGCAGGTGGGTGATGCGCACGGCAGAATAAGTGGTGTTAACGCACTGACCGCCAGGGCCGGAGGCGCAGTAGGTGTCAATGCGCAGGTCGGACTGGTTGATCTGGACGTCGATCTCCTCGGCCTCGGGAAGCACGGCGACAGTTGCCGTGGAGGTCTGGATACGGCCCTGGGACTCGGTCTTGGGAACGCGCTGGACGCGGTGCACGCCGGACTCGAACTTCATGACGGAGTAGACGCGGTCGCCCTCGACCTTGAACTCGATGGACTTAAAGCCGCCGGCCTCGCTGGGGCTGGAGTCGAGCACGGTGGTCTTCCAGCCGCGCGACTCGCAGAAGCGCTGATACATCTTGTACAGATCGCCGGCAAAGATAGCCGCCTCGTCGCCACCGGCGGCGGAGCGAATCTCGACGATGGTGTTCTTGTCGTCGTTGGGGTCGCTCGGGATGAGCATGTACTTAATGTCTTCCTCGAGCTGGGGAAGCTTGGCCTCGTTTTCGGAGATGTCCATCTGGAGCATCTCTTTCTCATCGGCATCGGTAGTATCGTGGAGCATTTCCTTGGCAGCCTCGATGTCATCGAGCGCGCCGATGTACTCGCGCGAGGCGGCAATGAGGTCGGACTGGTGCGCGTACTCCTTGTTGAGACGCGTGAACTCCTTGATGTCGGAGGCGACGGCCGGGTCGGAAAGCTTCTTCTCGAGCTCCTCGTAGGCCTTGATGATCTTTTCGAGCTTGTCGCGCATGGCGGGACTCCTTTATATGCGTGAAGGTGAAAATCGGCAGAATCGATGGGGCGCATGGCGCCGCTGCGGGGGTAAGCCCAGCTAGAGCATGTCGATCTTCAGATACATGCGCATCCCTTCGCGTGTGGGGTACATAGTTGCGATCTAACCCATACATGATAGCGTGCGCAGGCAAACCTGCATATAACCCGCACGGAATGAGTGGACGTAGCCGTTGGGTACGTTCCTTAACGACTAGTCGTTTAAGAGCGCCCCCAACGGCTAACAAAGGGGCTGTCGCTTTGTCAGATTCTAGAGCGTGTGGAGTAGGGCGATGAGGAAGCGTACGCCCTGGAGGTAGGCGCGGCGGGTGATGCGCTCGTTAGTGCCATGGACGCCGCGGTCGCACTCGTCATCGTCGACCACAAAGGCCGAGAAGCGAATGCACTCGGGGCAAATGCGCTGGTAGTTGGCAGCATCGGTGGCGCCAATCACGGTTGAGGGGACGATGCTGACAGGAACCCCGCCCGCCGCCGATGATCCGTTTTCCTCCGTCCCCTTTGGATCGCGGAAATAACGGGCGGCGATGGAGCGAACCGCCTCGAGGCCGGGACCACCGATGCGCGGGGACGGCGAGGGCTCGGAGCTGCCGGGGGCCAGCTCCACTTCGACACGACCGGCAAGGTCCGCCCCGGCAACCGCCTCACGGCAGCGCGCCACAACGTCGGCCACGCT
>USCN01000224.1 GCA_900553165.1 uncultured Collinsella sp. | reverse complement strand
GCGCGCTCGAGTTCGACCGCGGTGCCATCGGGCTCCTCAACACGTACGCGCGTAAGGCCGCGGTCCTCCATCACATCGGCTATCTCGGCAAGTCTTTTGGAATCCATGCTCTAGCTCCTCGTATATCTACGCAGCGCGATGGCGGCGTTGTGCCCGCCAAAGCCCAGGTTGGTCGAAAGCGCCCAGGTAAGGTCGGCGCGAACCGCGCGATTGGGCGTGTAATCAAGATCGCAGGCGGAATCGGGCGTGTGGTAGTTAATGGTCGGCGGCACCACGCCCTGCTCGAGTGCCATGGCGCAGGCCATGACCTCAATGGCCCCCGTGGCACCGATCATGTGCCCCGTCATCGACTTGGTCGACGAGACATGTGCGGCGCGCGCCGCGTCCTCGCCGAGCGCTCGCTTAATGCCCGCCGTCTCGGACGAATCATTAAGCTTGGTCGAGGTGCCGTGGGCATTGATGTAGAGGCCCTCGGAAGGCTTGACGTCGCCCTCGGCCACCGCCAGCGATATCGCGCGGGCAATGCCGGCAGCCTCGGGATCGGGACTCGTGATGCGATAAGCATCATCGGTGTTACCGTAGCCCACGACCTCGGCATAAATGTGCGCACCGCGCGCCTGCGCATGTTCCATGCTCTCGAGTACCAGCACGCAAGCGCCCTCGCCCATCACAAAGCCGTCGCGGTCTGCATCGAACGGGCGGCAAGCCGTCGCAGGATCGGGGTTGGTGGTCAATGCGCGGCAGGACGTAAAGCCTGCAACGGCATCGGGGATAATGGCCGCCTCGGCGCCGCCCGCGAGGATCGCGTCGGCATAGCCGTGCTTGATGGCGCGGAACGCCTCGCCCACCGCATGGGCCGAGGTCGCGCAAGCAGTCACGACTGGCAGGGTCGGTCCCTTTGCCTTGTGGCGGATCGCGATATTGCCCGAAGCCATGTTGGGAATCATCATCGCAATCATATAGGGCGATGCGCGGCGAGGTCCACGATCGGCGATCATGTGGACGTTGTCGACGAGCGTCGTCATGCCGCCCACGCCCGAGCCCACGTAGACGCCCAGACGCTCACGATCGATGGCGCCTTCGACATCAAAGCCCGCATCGTGCATTGCCTCGTCCGAAGCCGCCATCGCAAACTGAACGCAGGGGTCGAGATGCTTGGCGTCACGCTTGCCAAAGTACTCGTTGCCGTCAAAGCCCTTGACTTCGGCCGCCACCTTGACGGTAAACGCATCGGTATCGAAGTGCGTGATCGGGCCGATGCCACAGGTCCCGGCGCACATGGCCGCCCAGGTGGCAAGCGCGGTGTTGCCGAGCGGCGATACGGCACCGATGCCGGTGATTGCAACTCTCTGTTCCATCATGGTCTCCTCATCCAAGCCGTTCTTCGGCCCTGGTTTCTACATCGCCATTCCGCCGTCGACGCGCACGACCTCGCCCGTAATGTAAGCAGCCGCATCGCTCGCTAAAAAGCGCACCACGCCGGCCACTTCCTCGGGACGCGCCATGCGCTTAAGGGGAATCTGTTCCTCGGTTGCCGTACGCACCTTCTCCGAGAGCTTTGCCGTCATATCTGTCTCGACAAACCCGGGGGCGACCGCGTTCGCTCGTACGCCACGAGGCGCAAGCTCGCGCGCCACCGCCTTGGTAAGCCCTATCACGCCCGCCTTGGAAGCAGCGTAGTTGGCTTGCCCGGCATTGCCCATCAGGCCCACGACCGAGCTCATGTTGACGACGCAACCGCCGCGCTGGCGCATAAAGGTCTTGGTGAGCGCGCGCGTCATATTGAATGTTCCCTTGAGATTGACATCGAGCACGCGATCGAATGCGTCATCGCCCATGCGCATGAGCAGGCCATCGCGGGTGAAGCCGGCGTTGTTGACGAGCGCCCAAATGGAACCAAAGTCGTTGAGGACCGCTTCCACGCACGCGTTGACGGCAGCGGGATCGGCCACGTCGCATTGATATGCGCGTGCCGTGGCGCCAACCGCCTCACAGGCTTCGCACGTCTTGCGCGCCGCATCGACGCTGCCGGCATAGACGACGGCGATATCAAAGCCGTCCTCCGCCAGACCGACAGCGCAGGCGCGGCCGATACCCCGCGAGCCGCCCGTGACCAGTGCCACGCGACGTGAGTCGTTGCGCTCGAGCGCGCCGTTGTTCAAGTTGCCCATGTCATTCCTTTCGGGTTACAGCCCTGTGGACTATGCGAGCTCGTCGGCAATAGCTGCGACCTGCTCGGCCGTTTCGCACGAATACACGCGAACGTCGCTCAGCGTACGCTTGGCCAGGCCCGACAGCGTTTTGCCAGGGCCGACCTCAATAAACGTGTCGATGCCCTGATTCTGCAGAGCATGCAGCGTGTCGACCCAACGAACGGCATGACTCACCTGATTGGCCAAGACATCCGATGCCGCTCGCGGGTCCGCCGGATAGGGCGCCGCCGTCATGTTTGCCATGACCGGAATCAGCAGCGGTGACGGCGCGTGGCCGGCTTGGATATACGTCGCCAGCCCCTCAGTCGCCTCGGCCATATAGGGGCTATGAAATGCGCCCGACACCGCGACTTTCATAGCGCGGCCGCCAGC
>USCN01000223.1 GCA_900553165.1 uncultured Collinsella sp. | reverse complement strand
GCCTATGACCTCTTTGCCGAGGAAGTGCGCGCCGGCGTCGCCGCGGGTGTGGACCTCTTTATTATAGAGACCATGACCGACCTTGCCGAGATCAAGGCGGCCGTCCTCGCCTGCCGCGAGAACTCCGACCTGCCCGTCTTTGCCACCATGACCTTTGAGGAAGACGGTCGCACCTTCCTGGGCACGAGTCCCGAGGTTGCCGCCATCACGCTCGATGCCATCGGCGCCGATGTCCTGGGCATCAACTGCAGCCAGGGACCGGCCGAGCTCCGAGGACTCGCCGCTCGCATGCTCACCGTTACGGACAAGCCCGTTATGGTGCAGGCCAACGCAGGACTGCCCCACGTGGACGACGACGGCAACACCGTCTTTGATATCCAGGCACCCGAATACGCCGAGGCCGTCGCCGGCATGATTGCCGACGGCGTAAGCGTCGTGGGCGGCTGCTGCGGCACCACGCCCACGCACATGGCGGCACTTCGCACCCTCATCGACAACCACACGCCCTGCACGCGTCACCGCAAGCCCAGCATGTCGGTCACAAGCGCCCAGACGGTCGTGGACCTTCCCTGCGACGGCCACAAGATTGCCGTCATCGGCGAGCGCATCAATCCCACCGGCAAAAAGCGCCTGCAGCAGGCCCTGCGCGACGGCGATCTGGACTACGTCGTGAGCCAAGGCATCAGCCAGCAGGAGCAGGGCGCCGATATCTTGGACGTTAACGTGGGCCTGCCCGAGATCGACGAGGTCAAGATTATCCAGCAGGCGACCGAGCAGCTCCAAGGCTCCACGCTGTTGCCGCTGCAGATCGACTCCACCGATCCCGCCGCCGTCGAGGCCGCCGTACGCCGCTACGCCGGCAAGCCCATCATCAACTCGGTCAACGGCAAGCAACAGATCATGGATGAGATCTTTCCGTTGGTTGCCCACTACGGCACCAACGTCGTCGGCCTTACGCTCGACGAAGGCGGCATCCCCGATACCGCCGAGGCTCGCTTCGCCATCGCCGAGCGCATCGTGGCCGAGGCCGCCCGCTACGGCATCGGCCCGGACCGCATCCTCATCGACTGCCTGGTCATGACCGCCTCGACCAACCAGCGCCAGGCTGAGCAGATCCTGCGCGCCATGTCTATGTGCAAGGAGCGCCTGGGCGTCAAATGCGCACTCGGCGTGTCGAACATCAGCTTTGGCCTGCCCGCGCGGCCGCTGCTGGGCTCGGTCTTTTTGGCCGCCGCCTTTGGTGCAGGTCTGGACGCCCCCATCATGAACCCGGGTTCCAAGCGCTTTATGGATACCGTCTACAGCTATCGCGTGCTGAGCGTCGAGGACGAGGGCTCGACCGGATACATCGAGCGCTACGCCGGCTGGACCGATCCGTATAAGATTGCCGCCAACCCGGCAGCAGCTCAGGCCGCATCGACCGACACCGTGCCCGCCGCTGGTGTCACCAGCACCGACGGCAACGACAACCCCATCCGCCACATGGTCATCTCGGGCCGCAAGGGAGAGATCGCTGCCGAGACCGAGCGTCTGCTGGCAGACCACGACGCCATGGACCTCATCAACAATCACTTTATCCCCGCCCTCGACGAGGTGGGCGTCCTCTTTGACCAGGGCAAGTTCTTCTTGCCGCAGCTCATGGCCTCGGCCGAGGCCGCGCGTGTGGGCTTCGACACCATCAAGCGCCTGATGCCCGCCGGCGAGATTGCCGACAAGGGCAAGATCTGCGTGGCCACCGTCAAGGGCGACATCCACGATATCGGCAAGAACATCGTCAAAATGCTGCTCGACAACTACGGCTACACCGTCTTTGACCTGGGCCGCGACGTCGATCCACAGGAGGTGCTCAAGACCGTCAAGGAGCGCGATATCAAACTCGTCGGCCTCTCGGCGCTTATGACCACCACCGTCGTCGCCATGGAGGAGACCATCAAGCTGCTCCATGCCGAGGTGCCGGGCATCAAGATCATCGTAGGCGGCGCCGTGCTCACCCCCGAATACGCCAAGCAGATCGGCGCGGACTACTACGCCAAGGATGCCGCCGAGAGCGCGCGCATCGCCGAAGAGGTCTTTGGGCAGTAACACAACGGAAACAACCGAGCACCAAAACGTGCCGCATGCGCCACTTGGCACGTGCGGCACGTTAGAATAGAAAAGACTATGCTCGTTTTGGCAGATAGGAGCGCAAGGATGGCGATCACGCCCGCAGAAATCGCGGAAACCCGCGGCATGGTTGAGGAGCAGAACCTCGACATCAGGACCATCACCATGGGTGTTTCGCTCATGGGTTGCGGCGACGAGAACCTCGACCGCATGTGCACGAAGATCTACGACCACGTGACGCACACGGCTGAGCATCTGGTCGAGACCGCCGAGAACCTCGAGCGCGAGTACGGTATCCCCATCGTCAACAAGCGCGTCTCCGTTACCCCGGTGGCGCAGATCGCCGCTTGCTGCAAGGATGAGGACCTCACCCCCATCGCGCACGCCCTCGACCGCGCGGCCGAGACCCTCGGCATCGACTACCTGGGCGGCTTCTCCGCGCTCGTCCAGAAGGGCATCGGCGACGCCGACCGCCGTGTCATCC
>USCN01000222.1 GCA_900553165.1 uncultured Collinsella sp. | reverse complement strand
TGTGACGGTTTGGGCAGCAGCCACACCGCGAATGTGACGAAGGAGCAGCCCCCTTGTCACATCTGAAGGGCGACGGGGATTTGGATGCAGCAGAAGTCCTCTTGGTGGGACTCGTCGTAGCTCGTGGTGTCCAAGTAGCAAAAATCGAAAGCGTTGCCGATGGGCTGGAGCGCATGTTTGTCCATGCAGGCGACGATGGCGCGGATACCCTCGGGCTCGTACGGCATGCCCCAGCGGCTCATGCATAGATACGTGCCCTCGGGCAGCACCTCGACGCCAATCTCTGTCAGCTCGGCAGGATCGCTCGGCAGCGTTTCCTCGGCACCGCGCGGCAGCACGGCAAAGGAGCCCGCGCCGGCGATAGGGTCGTCGGAATGCAGCGCCTCGCGACGCAGCATGGCACCCCAGCCGCGCATGGGACGCGTGCCCGTCAACGCACGCATGCGCAGGATGGCCCGCATGAGCGTGGGGTGAAGCATCGAGCGGCCGCGCTCGATATCGCCTGGAAACTCCTCAAAGACCACGAAGCGGCGCTCGAACTGCTTGAGCTCCGGCTTGCCCTCGCGCTCGCGCCAGTAAACTGCCTCGTCGTAAAAGCTCAGACGCTCCTGCACGCTCGCACGCTCGGCTTTGAGCCCGGCAATCTGCTCGTCGAGCGCCTGCACCCGCGAGCGCAGGTGGTCGGTCATCTCGCTAATGTCGAACGTCGAGGCTAGGCGGTCGATCTCATCGAGTTCGAGCCCTAGGTCGCGCAGCATGCAGATCAGACGCATGAGCGGGATCTGCGTGGGCGAATAGAAACGGTAGCCTTTTTCGTTAACCACGGCGGGCTTAAACAGGCCGATCTTGTCGTAGTAGATGAGCGTTTGGCGCGAAACGTTAAACAAACTCGCCATCTCGCTAATCGCATACATGCCCGTCTGCATAGATCCTCCCGACACATCCTTTGACGCGAAAAGCCCGCCGCCCACAGGGGCAGCGGGCTCAAACACTCCTCGTATCCTACCCTAAAGACGCCTATGACCAGCGCTTATAGTTTGCACATGACACGCCGACGGCCTCGAGCGCCTTGGCGGCGATGTGATGCACCGCGTCATCGAGCGTGGCGGGGCCGTTGTAAAACGTGAGCATGGGCGGCATGAGCATGATGCCGGGCACGCGCGCCAGGCGCGCCATGTTATCGACGTGAATGGCGCTGAAGGGCGTCTCGCGCACCATGAGCACCAGGCGGCGCTGCTCTTTCATCTGCACGTCGGCCGCGCGCAACAACAGGTTTTCGCTGTAGCCGCTCGCAATGCCGGCGAGCGTCTTCATGGAGCAGGGGGCCACGATCATACCGTCGACCGGATAGGTGCCGCTTGCGATGGCGGCGCCGATGTTCTTGTTGTCGTAGACCGCATCGGCATAGCACGCAAACTCGTCGAGCGTCATGCCGAGCTCCTGCTCGATGGTGATCTCTCCCCCGCGCGTGACGACAAGCGCCGACTCGGCACCGGCCTGACGCAGGCATTTGAGGCACTCAAGGCCCAGCGCGGCACCGCTGGCGCCAGACACGCCAACGACAATGCGACGGGGACGGACAGAAGACTCAGGCATGACAACTCCTTAACTACTTGGTAGGGCTACTTACTAGAAAGCAATCTCCTTGGCCCACTTGTCCTTGTCGATCTCCATGAACTGCGAGCGGATGAAGTTCTTCTTGAGGTCGAACGGAACCGTGCAGTCGAAGATGGCCTTGCAGGCGATGCCGTGCTCGCGGATCGTGGGGTCGAACGCGGGGTCGTTGGACGGATCGAGCACGTGGCAGTGGCAACCGGGGATGGTGATGAGGTCCACGTCGGCCTGGAAGCGCGTGGTCATGGCCCACATCACGTCGCTCATATCGAAGATATCGACATCCTCGTCAACAAGGATGACGTGCTTGAGCTCGGAGAATGCCGAGAAGGCGAGCATGGCGGCGTTGCGCTGACGGCCCTCGTCATTTTTGCTCGACTTCTTGAACTGCATGATGGCAACGAACTTGCCGCCGCCGCAGGGGGCAGCGTGAACGTTGAGCAGGCGGCCCGGGATAGCAGTCTCGACCATCTTGTAAATGGAGGCCTCGGTGGGGATGCCGGCCATGGACACGTGCTCGTGCGAAGGGCCGATGCAGCTCTCCATGATGGGATTGACGCGCGTGGTGACAGCGGTGATCTTGATCACCGGGCAGACCTTGGCGCCGCCGGTGTAGCCGGGGAACTCGGGCATGGCGTAGCCGTGGCCGTTGACGTCCTCGTTGATGGTCTCGTCGTGCATGAGGTAGCCCTCGAGCACGTACTCGGCATTGGCGATGCACTTCTGCGGAACGGTGACGCAGTCGGCAAGCTCGACGGCGTGGCCGCGCAGGGCGCCGGCGATCTGCAGCTCGTTAAAGCCGAGCGGCGTGGTGGGCGCCTCGAAGCCACAGCACATGTACACGGCGGGGCCCAGGCCGATGGAGATGGAGATGGGCATGTCCTCGCCGCGCTGGCAGTACTCGTCAAAGAACGCGCCCAGGTGACGGCTACCCGGAGTGATCCACATGGCGAGCTTGTCCTTGTCGGGCACTATTTGTACCTGCCGTTCCAAAATTCCGGTCACGTCCACCATGGCAACTTCTTCAAGCT
>USCN01000221.1 GCA_900553165.1 uncultured Collinsella sp. | reverse complement strand
CCTCTAGGGGCTGCTGAGCTCCCGTGGTGCGCAGACGGCGTTCGGCGTCCATGCCGAGGGTGCATGCCATGAGTGCGGCAAAGCGGGCGTCTTTGAGGTGGCGATAGATATCGCGACCGCGCAGTTCAACGTTGGTGCCGACTAAGCGAATGCAGGGCTCGCCCTGTTCATCGACGCCCGTGGCATCGATGGCAAATATGCGGCGCACGCCACGGGGCTCAATGTCCAGCTCCAGACGCTCAACGACAAGCTCAATACGCTGCGCTAGCTCGGGCTCAATCTGCTGGCCGCCGTAGCCCAGATACCGCAGCATCTCGGCACGGTCGACACGAGGATGGTGGGCAGCGTCGATACGGTAAAGCGCCGGCGACGCAAGGTCGGCCGGCACTTCAACAACGGTTGTATCGATGTGCGGTTTTTCCATTACCCCAGACGCTCCATAATGGTCGCGGCGATTGCAGGACGGTTCATAGTGTACAGGTGCAGACCGTCGGCGCCGTGCTCCTTGAGGTCGCAAAGCTGGCGGGCGGCATAATCTACACCGGCTGCCTGCAGGCTCTCGGGGTCGTTCTCGTATTTGGCGAGGATCTTGATGACGGGGGAGGGCAGCGACGCGCCGCACATAAAGACCATGCGGCTGATCTGCGACTTGCCCATAAACGGCATGATGCCCGCGGTAATAGGCACGGTGATGCCGGCCTTGTCGGCAAGCTCGCGGAAGCGATAGAAGCACTCGTTATCAAAGAAGAGCTGCGTCACAAAGAAGCTCGCGCCGGCGTCTTGCTTTTGCTTGAGGTGCTCGACCGAGAGGTTGAGATCCTCGCAGGCAATGTGGCCCTCGGGGTAGGCTGCGGCGCCCACGCAAAAGCCGGCGTCGACGAGCTCGGGGATGAGGTCACGGGCGTAGGCGTAGTCGGAGGCGGGCTTGTCGTCCTCGGTCGCGCCAGCGGGCAGGTCGCCGCGCAGGGCCAGGATGTTTTCAACGCCGGCCGAGCGATACTCGTCAATCTTGGCGGCGATATCGGCATGTGTGCGGCCAACGCAGGTGAGGTGCGCTACCGAGGGCGTATCGAATTCGCTCGTAATCATATGTGCGATGGGGGCGGTGGTGGCACCGTTACCCGAGCCGCCAGCGGAACAAGTGACCGAGACAAAGCCCGGTGAAAGCTTGCACAGGTTGCCTGCCACCTCGCGAGCCGTATCGAGGGTAAGCTCACCCTTGGGCGGGAACATCTCAAACGAAACGGGCGTGGCGCCCTGGGATGCTGCCTGCTTAAAAACCTCGTCGACGCGCATATCGTGCTCCTTTAGATATTTAGTGCGATGTGTTGTAAGGATTCTACAGCACCGCTGTGCCACGGTGGAGTTTTACTCGCGATTTAGGGATACCAATCAAAGATGCCTTGCTATCGGCATTGCCTATAGCAGAGTGGTCAATGTAGGAAAGGGCTATATTGAATGGTATCTGATGCGAAATACCAGTTAATAGAGCCCCATCCCAAATTGACTACCCTTAAATCATGGGAAGAGGTCTGCAATTTATACAGTTGATTGGCCATTAAGGGCAGCAGCGCCGCTGTGATGCGGTAACCTCATTGATTGGTTTCGCGACAGCAACATAACGGTAATGTCGCGGAAACACGGCGAGTCTAAGCTATGACTCGTTCGTTAGTAATCAACGCCGCATCTCACGCGGTGCCGATACGAAGGGAGTTCCGTATGGCCGATCTTACTGACCGCTTCGGGACCATGGTGTTCTCTGAGGAAGTCATGAAGGACTACCTCCCCAAGGACATTTGGAAGCGCCTTGCTGCAACCCTCGAGGACGGTGAGCCGCTCGACCTGGATGTGGCCAACGCCGTTGCCCACGCCATGAAGGTCTGGGCCATCTCCAAGGGCGCGACGCACTACGCGCACTGGTTCCAGCCGCTTTCGGGCATTACTTCCGAGAAGCACGACAGCTTCCTCGAGCCCAACCACGACGGCACCGCCATTACCAAGTTTACGGGCAAGAACCTCATCCAGGGCGAGCCCGATGCCTCCAGCTTCCCCAACGGCGGTCTGCGTGCCACCTTCGAGGCCCGTGGCTACACCGCTTGGGATCCCACCAGCCCCGCTTTTATCAAGGACGATGTCCTGTGCATCCCCACGGCTTTCTGCTCCTACACGGGCGAGGCCCTGGACAAGAAGACCCCGCTGCTGCGCTCCATGACCGCGCTCTCGCGTGAGTCCAAGCGTGTACTGGCACTCTTTGGCAAGACCCCCAAGAAGGTCGTTCCTTCCGTGGGTGACGAGCAGGAGTACTTCCTGATCAAGAAGGATGCCTACCGCAAGCGCAAGGACCTGGTCATCACCGGCCGCACGCTCTTTGGCGCCGCTCCCTGCAAGGGCCAGGAGCTCGAGGAGCACTACTTTGGCGCAATCCGCCCCACCGTCTCGTCCTATATGAAGGACCTGGACAACGAGCTGTGGGCGCTCGGCATCCCCGCCAAGACTAAGCACAACGAGGTTGCCCCCTGCCAGCATGAGCTCGCCCCCGTCTATGGCGAGGTCAACGAGGCCATCGACCAGAACCTGGTCATGATGGAGAAGATGAAGCTCATCGCCTCCCGCCACGATCTGGTCTGCCTGCTGCATGAGAAGCCGTTCGAGGGCGTCAACGGCAGCGGCAAGCACAACAACTGGTCCATG
>USCN01000220.1 GCA_900553165.1 uncultured Collinsella sp. | reverse complement strand
GAGTTCCGCACGCAAAGGAAAGCACTTAATGTGCTTTCCGTCTTGCGCAGGACTGTAGAGCAGGAAACTTAATTGCGCGCCGCTCCCCGCCCGCGCCGGGCAAACCCTCCCTTGTACTTTATCAAGGTAGAGTGTATGATTCTGGACGTTACATGACTCACTTTACCTAACTAAAGTGCCATCAAGGGGGAATACCATGAATACCGATATGTCTCGTCGCCAGTTTGTTGGTCTAGCCGGCTCGTTTGCCACGGTGCTTGGCCTTGGCCTTGGTCTTGTCGGCTGCGGCGGTGGTGCCGGCAAGGGCTCCGCTGCTGGATCTACCGCGGCCAAGGATGTGAAGGGCGCTGCGGAGTCCAAGAAGCTCGTGGTGGGCTTTGATAAGTCCTATCCTCCGTACGGCTTTGTGGGCGACGATGGCGAGTACACCGGCTTTGACCTCGACCTTGCCAAGGCCGTTGCCGATAAGCAGGGCTGGGATGTTGATTACGAGGCTATCGATTGGGATGCCAAGGACACGCTGCTCAACTCCGGCGCCATCAACTGCATCTGGAACGGCTTTACCATGGAGGGTCGCGAGGACGACTACACGTTCTCCGAGCCGTACATGCTCAACGAGCAGGTGCTCGTGGTCAAGAAGGATGCGGGCATCAAGAGCTGGGATGATCTTGCCGGTAAGACGGTGATTACCCAGACCGATTCCGCTGCTCAGGACGTGCTCGAGGGCGATCAGAAGGATTTGGCGGCGACGTTTGCCACGCTCGACACCATCGGCGAGTACAACACGGCCTTTATGCAGCTCGAGAGTGGTGCGGTCGATGCCGTGGCGTGCGACCTTTCGATTGCTCAGTATCAGCTTGCCGCAAAGTCCGATGCCTATACGCAGCTTGATAAGCCGCTGTCCAGCGAGCACTATGCCGTCGGCTTTAAGAAGGGCGACACCAAGTCGGCCGACGCCGTGACCGAGTCGCTCAAGGCGCTCTACGAGGACGGCACGGTCGAGGACCTGTGCGACAAGTACGCGAGCTATGGTCTTTCCTTCGATAACTGGGTGCTTAAGTAATGTCTATCCAAGTCATGATGCAGATGCTTGGCCAGGGATTCTTGGTCAGCTTGCAGTTGTTTGTGCTGACGCTGCTCGGGTCGATTCCACTGGGAATCCCCGTGGCGTTCATGCGCATGAGCAAAATTGCGCCGCTTCGCTGGATCGCGCGCATCTATATTTCGGTGATGCGCGGCACGCCGCTCATGCTACAGATGTTTGCCATCTACTTTGCCCCGTACTACGTGTTCGGTCTCTCGCTCACGCCCGATTCAAAATGGATGGCGTGTGTCGTGGCGTTCATCATCAACTACGCCGGCTACTTTGCCGAGATCTATCGCTCGGGCTTGCAGTCCATTCCGCGCGGTCAATACGAGGCAGCCGAGGTACTGGGCTATTCGCGTGTGCAGACGTTTCTGTATATCGTGATGCCGCAGGTCGCCAAGCGTATTCTGCCGGCGATGGGCAACGAGATCATCACGCTGGTCAAGGACACGTCGCTGGCGTTTGCCATTGGCGTGGGTGAGATGTTCTCGACCGCCAAGGCGCTGGTTGCCTCGCAGGTGAGCATGGTGCCGTTTGCGATTGCGGCGCTGATCTACTGGGTCTTTAACTTTGTGGTCGAGATGCTGCTGGGTGCCGCCGAAAAGAAGCTGGACTATTATCATGACTAATTCGGTAATGAATATATCGAGCGCCCGTAAAGCGTTTGGCGGCAATGAGGTACTCAAGGATATCTCACTCGAGGTTAAACGCGGCGAGGTCGTGGCGATTATCGGGCCTTCGGGCGGCGGTAAGTCCACGCTGCTGCGTTGCGCCACGCTGCTCGAGACGCTCGACGGTGGCTCGCTCTCGTTTGGTGACCTTGCCGTTGCGACGGATGTGGATTCGGGCGCGGTCTATGCGAAGGGAGATGTTCCCAAGCAAGCGCGTTCGCGTTTTGGTCTGGTGTTCCAGAACTACAATCTGTTCCCGCACTATACCGTGATGAAAAACATCATCGATGCGCCGATTCGCGTGCTTAAGCGTCCGCGCGAGCAGGCGGAAGCCCGCGCTCACGAGCTGATTGCACAAATGGGGCTGACGGGCAACGAGAACAAGGTGCCGTGTGAGCTTTCGGGCGGTCAGCAACAGCGCGTGAGTATTGCTCGCGCCCTGGCGCTCGATCCGGAAATCTTATTCTTTGACGAGCCGACCTCGGCGCTCGACCCCGAGCTGACGGCCGAGGTGCTGCGTGTCATTAAGGACCTGGCGGCGCAGAATATGACGATGGTAATCGTGACCCACGCGATGCAGTTTGCGCGCGATGTTGCCGACCGCGTGGTCTTTATGGATGGCGGTCGTATTGTCGAGGAGGGTCCTGCCGAGCAGGTCATCGACCATCCACGCGAGCAGCGTACCCGCGAGTTCTTGAGCCGTATCGAGGGGTAGGCTCAGCTATTTACTCAACTATTAATTGAGGCGATGCCACCGCAGGTCTTACGGTCTGCGGCGGCATTTTATTTGCATCGGCGAGGTCCAATAATCGCTTCGCATGCGTTTTCCTTCCTCTCGCCGTCTGTAACCATACGTGCGCCGAAAGGTGTGCATGGACAGTCACCTGTGAGGGTAGGGTGGTGGCATAGGACATTTGGAGGGTGAGTCGGCTC
>USCN01000219.1 GCA_900553165.1 uncultured Collinsella sp. | reverse complement strand
CGAAGCGTCCGCCCCCGCTTTGATATCGCGATGCGGCTATGACTGCGGGATGGTCGTGGATCGACTACTCGTCGTGCTTCTCCTCGCGGCGAGCGGCGGCACGTGCATCATGGATGCCCTTGATGGCGGCATGGCGCGCCGTGCGGGCATCATGGATAGCATCGCGAGCCTCGGCGGACGTGGCCTTGGCAGAGCGCAACTTGGCGGCCAAGTCGGGGTTGGTTTCGGCGACCGCGGTGATCGCGGGGCCGTCGAGCTCCTCTTGGGTGGGCTCGGCCAAAAAGTCGATGGCATACTGGGCGGCCACCATGGAGCCCTTTGCCAGTACCGACTCGTCGATCTTGTAGAAGCAGGAATGTTGGGCGTACGTGGCGCCAATCTTGGGGTTGCGCGTACCTACAAAGGCGAGCACGCCCGGTACGCGGCGCAGGTACTCCGAAAAATCCTCGCCCGAAAGCGTGCCGCGGTAATGGCCTTGGCCGGTGGGGCCCAAGCATTTGATTACTGCCTGGCGGCAGCGCTCGCTCGAGGCGGCATCGTTTTCGACCTTGTAATTGGCGATGGTGTAGTCGGTGAGCTTTGCCTCGGCGCCCAAGGCGGCCGCGGTATGCTCCACGATGCGGCGCATGAGCTCCGGCATTTCCTCGTGGGTCGAATCGCCGTAGGTGCGCACCGTGCCGGCGAGGTAGGCCGTGCCGGCGATAACGTTGCGCGCGGTTCCGCCGTGCAGCTCGCCGACGGTAATGACGGCCGGCTCGTAGGGACTGATTTCGCGCGAAACGATGGTCTGCAGAGCGTTGACGATCTCGGCGGCAACCATAACGGCGTCGTGACCGCGCTGGGGCATGGCACCGTGGCACGAGGTGCCGCGGACGTCGATGCGGAACCAGTCGGTATTGGCCATGCGCGGTCCGGGCTCGCAGCTCACGGTGCCGGCGTCGACCTCACTCCAGATGTGCGCGGCGTAGGCGCCATCGACGCCGTCGCCCGTGCCGATCATGAGCTTGGCGCCCTGGCCGTTTTCCTCGCTGGGTTGGAAGACGATGCGGACTTCGCCGTGGATGTCGTCGGTCATATGGCGCAGGATTTGCAGCGTGCCGAGCATCATGGCGATGTGGCAGTCGTGGCCGCAGGCGTGCATGCAGCCCTCGTTGACGCTGGCAAACTCCTCGCCGGTCTGCTCGGTGACGGGCAGGGCGTCGATATCCGCGCGCAGCAGGATACGGCGGCGCGGCGTGCCGTCCTCGCGATAGGAGTCGGGCGCGGTGCCGCGAAGGGTCGCCACAAGGCCCGTCTTAAGGGGACGCTCGTAGGGGATATTCATGGCGTCGAGCTGGTTGGCGATGTCAGAAGTCGTGCGCTCCTCGGCAAGGCTCAGCTCCGGGTGCTTATGGAAGTGCCGGCGCTGCTTGATGATATAGGGTTCAAACTCGGTAGCGATATCTTTGATGGCTGCGGTGACGTCGTCAGCCGCGCGAGCCTCGGTCGCCGCCATAATCTGCTGTGCCTTGGTCTTCGTCATGGTCGATTTGCTCCTTGCTGGGTTGATCGCAAAATCGTACAGGCTCTCTCCAGTATGCCACCTGCCGCTAGGGCTGGTAAAGTTGCCGTTTGCCGCTTGGGGTTTTGTTACAAGGGCGGGGGAGTACACTCGGGGGTGTTGAATTTCCTGCCAGAGATGGGGATGCCCATGCAACATATCGATCGGATTATCCGCTCCAAGAACGTCTTTACCGCGCAAGACGGCATCGATACCGCCCGCGAGCTGGCGATTGCCATCGCAGGCGACCGTATCGTCGCAGTCGGTGCGCCCGATGACGTGATCGCCGCCGCTCCTGCCGCCACGTCGGTTATCGACTACGGCGAGCAGTTTGTCTGCCCCGGTTTCCATGACGCTCATCTGCACTTCTTCCATACCTCGGTCGGTTCTTCGCCGTACATGCTCATGGATATGGGCACGTCCGAGGCGGCGCTGGTGCAACATGCGCTCGAGTTTTCCCGGGACCTGCCCGACGACGCTTGGGTTGTGACGCAGGGCTGGCGCGACTACCGTTGGGACCCGCCCGAGCATCCTACCAAGGCGTCGCTCGATGCGGCATTCCCCGATCGTCCCTGCGCTATGTATTCGGGCGACGGACACACGCTTTGGCTCAACAGCCGCGCACTCGAGGCGCTCGGCGTCACACGCGACAGCGAGCCGCCAGCGGGCGGCAGCTACGACAAGGATGCAAACGGCGAGCTCACGGGCATTGCTCACGAGGCGGCTGCCATGCAGCTGCTACCGCGCTGCCTTGAGTGGCTGGGCGAGGACCGCATCGCGAGCGCTTACGCCGACCAGATGAAGCGTATGGCCGAGCAAGGCATCACCTCAATTTGCGATATGTCGCTCATGCCCATGCCGGGCTGCGATTTTATCCGCGACGACGTCTACGACAAACTGCAGGCAGCCGGCAAGTTGGGCATCCGAGCCCATCTGTTCCCCACGCTGCTGGATGACCAGTCGCGCTTGGAAGAGCTGCAGACCCGCTACGCGAACAACGCGCTGCTCTCGGCGCCAGGCTTTAAGCAGTTCTTCGACGGCGTGTCGAGCGAACACACGGCCTATCTCACCGAGCCCTATACCAACCCGCGCTTCCCGGGCGACCAGGGCCGTCTGACAGTTCCTGCCGAGCGCATGCGTAAGCTGGTTCTGGCGGCCGCGGAGCGCGG
>USCN01000218.1 GCA_900553165.1 uncultured Collinsella sp. | reverse complement strand
GGACTCCGTTGGCGCATCCAAGTTTGTCTGCTTTGCCAACATGGTCGAGGACTCCCCGTTTATGGCGGGCGCCGTCCACGGCGGTGGCGAGGCCGACGCCGTCATCAACGTGGGTGTCTCGGGCCCCGGCGTTATGGCCGCAGCCCTGGAGACGCTGCCCGATTCCGCATCGATGATGGAGGTCGCCGAGAAGATTAAGCAGACCGCCTTTAAGATCACCCGCGCCGGCGAGCTCATGAGCCGCGAGGCCGCCCATCGCCTGGGTGTCGAGAAGGGCATCGTCGACCTGTCGCTGGCGCCTACGCCTGCCATCGGCGACTCCGTCGCGCGCATCCTCGAGATCATCGGTGTTGGCACCTGCGGTGGCCCGGGCACTACCTGCGCACTCGCCATGCTCAACGATGCCGTCAAGAAGGGCGGCGTCATGGCCAGCTCCAGCGTGGGCGGCCTCTCGGGCGCTTTTATCCCCGTGTCCGAGGACGCCGGCATGATCGCCGCCGTCGAGGCCGGCGCGCTTTCGCTCGAGAAGCTCGAGGCCATGACCTGTGTCTGCTCCGTCGGCCTGGACATGATCGCCATCCCCGGCGACACCCCGGTCGAGACCATCGCCGGCATCATCGCCGACGAGATGGCCATCGGCGTCATCAACAACAAGACCACAGCCGTGCGCGTGATTCCCGCCATTGGCAAGGGCGTGGGCGACTGCGTCGAATACGGTGGCCTGTTCGGCCGTGCGCCCATCATGCCGGTGAACCCCAACGCCGGCACCGTGCTTGCCCACCGTGGTGGACGCTTCCCGGCTCCGCTGAACTCGCTGAAGAACTAGCCCAGGGATACGAGGCGAGGAGCCCCGGGGAGGGCAAATATATAAGGTCGCCTGCTCGGACAGTCCTGACTCGCACGGAGAGCACATTAAGTGCTCTCCGGCTCGTGCGGAACTCGCGATCGACCTTATTTATTTGCCCTCCCCGGGGCTCCCGCACATCTCAACCTCGGCTGGGTTCTATCCCGGGTGCAGTTGCCTCGCTCCTGCACCACTTGGTTGATACGACGGTTTGGCGTTGGATCGGTTCTTTTCTGCGATATGCTGGTTGCGGCTCTTCTTTTGGGAGGAGTCGCTTTTTTGTTGCTAGGAGGTTGGCCCGTGGTTGATGGGGATGCTCGCTCTGAGCTGCTTTCCACAGATTGGAACCAGGAATGGATGCGCCTGCAAGCTGGTCGGCGGCGGGCTGATGACTCTTTTGAGTGGGATAAGCGGGCTCGGCATTTTCGGCCGCTTGAGACTGCTCCGTATGCCCGGGACTTTATGAAGCTGTTGGCGTTAAAGCCTGGTGAATCCGTGCTTGATATGGGGTGTGGGGCTGGGTCGATTGCCATTCCGCTTGCTCAGGCTGGACATTCTGTGATTGCTGCTGACTTTTCCCCTGCTATGTTGGGCACGCTTGATGCTGGCATTGAGTACTATGGGCTCGAGGATCGCATTACACCGCTTGAGCTTGCTTGGGATGATGACTGGGATTTGGTTGGACCGGTCGCGAAAGCGGTAGATGTTGCCTTTGCCAGTCGCTCTGTCACCACGACCAACCTAAAAGGCGCGCTTGCCAAGCTTGATCGAACGGCTCGTCGGCTTTGTGCTGTCACGATGGTCGCCAACTCCAGCCCGCGCTATGACCTGCACCTGATGAACGCCATCGGTGCCTCGGTTACCTGCAGTAATGGCTTTGTGTATGCCTTTAATATCCTCATTCAGATGGGTGCCCTGCCGCAGGTTACGTACTTTGAATCGCCTCGTCGCGATACCTTCGATAGCCTTGAGGCGGGCGTGGCGGACTTCTCCCGCATGCTCGAGCACGGTAACGAGGATAAGATCGACCGTCTGCGCGACTACGTCGCTCAGCATATGATTGAGAACCCCCATGCCGGCGAGCCTGGGTCCAAAGGGGTGCCGCAGGGGCGCTACATGCTCGACCACGTCCGCAAGGTCCGTTGGGCGTTTATTGCATGGGAGCCGGTCTCTTCGAGCCGTCCATAGACCGCTTTCGGCCGCCGTACACGTCCGCCTGTAGCCCGCGCTGTTCTCCCACTCGGCATCCGCATTCTTTTTGAACTGGGCAAACACGCCCCACACCGCGCCGTTCCTGCGCTATCGTGGGACAGCTCACGTAGATTAAGGCCCCATCGCGGGGCGCCCCATAACATAGAAAGCGAGAACCCATGGCACTGACAGGAGCCCAGGTCAAGCAGCTTCGCAGCATGGCCCATCACCTCAACCCCGCCATCATCATCGGCAAGTCCGACATCAACGACGGCACCGTCGAGCAGACGGTCGCCTACCTGGAGAAGCACGAGCTCGTTAAGTGCTCCGTACTCGATGGCTCCAGCCTTTCTGCCCGCGAGGCCGCCGAAGAGCTCGCCGATCGCTGCCATGCCGAGGTCGTCCAGGTCATCGGCCGCAAGTTCTCGCTGTATCGCGAGTCCTCGCGCAAGGACATCGAGAAGATTAAGCTCGTCTAAGAGCCGACGATCCGGCGAGCCAACATACATCAAGCTTGCGAGCGTCCGAGCAATTCGGACGCTCATTTTTTATCGCTCGACGAGCACGCGGTTGAGCCTGCCCTCCACCAAGCGCTCGTACAGACGCCGCGTCTCGGGCTCGGGCACGCCATTGACCTGCTCCCTCAGGTGATGCATATGTCCACTGTACAGCTCGACGATATCGCGTCGTCGCCCC
>USCN01000217.1 GCA_900553165.1 uncultured Collinsella sp. | reverse complement strand
TGGGCTATCCCATCGCCCCGGAGGAGATCACCGAGCGCATCAAAAAGGTCCACGACTTCCTCACCGTAGGCGCCGCCGCTCCCCTGCAAGAGGCCGTCGTCACCGCCCTCAACTTCGACGACAGTTATTACCAGGAGGTCCTCGACCTCTACACCGCCAAGCGCGACCTATTCTGTCAGGGACTCGACAGCATCGGCCTCACGCACAACGTGCCGCAGGGCGCCTACTACGTGATGATGGACATCTCTGAGTTTTGCTATGACAGCGACCTCGACTTCTGCGAGGACCTGGCCTCAAAGGTGGGCGTGGGCGCCGTGCCCGGCTCGAGCTTCTTCCGCGAGCCCGTCAACCATCTGATTCGTTTCCACTTTGCCAAGCGAGACGAGACGCTTAACGCGGCGCTTGAGAACCTCAAGTCTCTGCGTGATAAAATCGAGCCGCGCGGGTAAGGACGGTCAGTAACTAAAGGCACTAAAGAAACCTCGTGAACCCGTTGGGCCATGAGGTTTCTTTTTATAGCGACCTCATTTATTTTTTAGAGCGCTATACTTTAGTCACGGAGCAACTCGTCCAGAGAGGAATACTATGGCAGAGCAGCAGCTTATCGGAGCGCTCGAGGCCGGCGGCACCAAGATGGTCTGCGCCACGGGCTATGCAGACGGCACGGTCCTGGAACGCGAGCAGATTGCGACCACGACCCCGCAGGAGACCGTTGAGGCCGTCAACGCATGGTTTGCCGACAAGGATATCGCCGCGCTGGGCATCGGCGCCTTTGGCCCCACCGCAGTCAACCCTGCCTCGTCCCAATACGGCAAGATCCTGGAGACGCCCAAAACGGCATGGCGCTACTTTGACCTGCTGGGCACCATCCAAAACGAGCTCAATATTCCCTGCGGCTACGACACCGACGTCAACGTCGCCTGCCTGGGCGAGGTCACCTTTGGTTGCGCCCAGGGCCTCACTGACGTGGTGTATCTGACCATCGGTACCGGCGTGGGCGCCGGCGTGCTCTCGGGCGGTAAGCTCGTGCACGGCATGATGCATCCCGAGGCCGGCCACATCCTGGTCACTCGCGACCCGCGCGACACCATTGGCGAGCACAGCGGCTGCCCCTTCCACGACAACTGCCTCGAGGGCCTCATCGCCGGTCCCGGCGTCAAAAAGCGCTGGGGTGGCAAGAGCGCCGGAGAGATGGCCGATGACCCGGAGGCCATGGGCCTGCTCGCCGGCTATCTGGCGCAGGCGCTCATGACCTACATCCTGTGCTACGCACCGCAAAAGATCGTCATCGGTGGCGGCGTGGCCGACCACACCCCCATCGTGCCGCTCGCGCGCAAGAAGTGCGCCGAGATGCTCAACGGCTACATCGTCACGCCCGAGATGGCCGACATCGATAACTACATCGTCAACAACAGCCTCGAGGGCAAGCAGGGCATCATGGGCTGCCTGGCCCTGGGCGCACAGGCGCTTCAGTAGCAGACGCACCCACAGGGCGTGGCGCGCCCGGCAAATCCGACCTACGGAACGACGCCACCACGTCTCATATAAGCCCTCAAATAAAAAAGGCCGCCTAGGACCAAACAATACGTCCTAGGCGGCTTTTTTGGCGCGCATCAGCGGCCGTAAGAGATATCGGAGCACAACGCCCGTTGCCGCTCCGCAGCAGTCGATCATCACATCGGTGATCATGCCGGCGCGTCCCGGCACAAAGAGCTGAATCGTCTCGTCGATCGAAGGAATCAGCAGCAGGAACACCGCCGTGGGCAGCAGCACGTCAAAGGTGCGCCGGCCCTCAAAATCAAAGGCGTGCGTTGCCAAGATGCCGAGCACCATATACTCGGTAAAATGCGCGCATTTGCGAACAACAAAGTTGGTCACCCATTCATATGGAAGTCCCACGCCGTGCAGGAAACCGCGGATAGCTTCCATGACCGTTAGGCTCAGCGAGCCCGACCCCGAGCCGGGAACCAGCGAATTGCCCCAGATCAAGAGCGCCATCAGGCAGGTCACGACCGCCCATTTTCGATTGATCTTAACCATGCAGAAGTTATGCCTCCGCGCGGAGCGGCGCGAAGCTGGCGGTACCGCCCTCGATAACGCTCAGATAGGCACGACCCGTACGCTTGGCGGTAGAGGACTGCAGGCGCTCGATCTCTTCCTCGAGGATCTGATTGACGCGCTCGTGACGACGGTTTTCCATAATGCCGGCGGCAATAGCCTCGGCCCGCTCGATGCTCTCGCGCGAGATACGGGCAGTATCCTCGGGGAACACAGCGCTGTGACGGCCGACATAGGCGGGGGCAGCAGGCTGAGGGGCAGCGACGGGAGCGGGGGCTGCAACAGGAGCAGGCTCGTCAAGCTCATCCAGAATCGCGGTGGCGGCGGCCCACATGTCCTCGTGGCCCGAGTAATCGGCCATGGGGACATCAACCTCGAGCGAGGCGTCCGGAAGGTCGCCGGTGTCGATGCGATCTTGGGCATCAATCGATGCGGTGATGGCTGCAGGCTCATCGAGGTCATCGAGATCGATGTCCGCGGCACCGGAAATGATAGGCATGCTGGCGAGGTTTGCGTTGTACGGCGCAGCCTCAGCCGCCTGCTGCTGGGCAGGAGCGCCCCAAAGCGAGCTTTCGGCGGCACGGCGGGCGGCAACGGCCTCCTCGTCCGCGGCCATGGCTTCATCAACGTACGAATTGTCGGCAGAAGCGTTCGCGTCCGCCGAGGTAGCGCTGTAGGCGTTATTGGCTGCCGCGTTGGCAA
>USCN01000216.1 GCA_900553165.1 uncultured Collinsella sp. | reverse complement strand
GCGTAGACCACGGCGCGGCCACCCTCGACGCGAATCTTGCAGCGGCCGGCATCGGGCAGGCCCACGCCCACGCCGGCGTTCTTCATGGCGCAGGCGATACCGGCGTGTCCGGGATGCGCATAGTAGGCATCCTTGACCTCGAGCAGCGTCTCCTTAAGCGCCGTGGAGCAATCGGCGATCTGGCCGTTGGGCAAAACCTCACCCGGCTCGATGGCGTTTCGGTAACGAATCTCCCACGGGTCCAGGCCAACCTTCTCTGCCAGCAGGTCGATTAGGCTCTCGAGTGCAAACTCGGACTGGCAAACGCCAAAGCCGCGGTACGCGCCGGCGGGCGGGTTGTTGGTGTAGTAGCCAAAGCCGCGAATGTCGGTGTTCTGGTACTTGTAGGGGCCGACGGCATGCGTGCAGGCGCGCTCGAGCACCGGGCCGCACAGCGACGCGTAGGCGCCGGTATCAAAGTTGATCTCGCAATCCAGACCGGTAAAGATGCCCTCGGCATCGCAGCCCAGCGTAAAGGTGCCGTCCATCGCATGACGCTTGGGATGGAAAGCGAGCGACTCGGCACGCGTGAGCTTGCACTTCACAGGACGCTGAAACTTATATGCGGCGAGCGCGGCCAGGTGCTGGACCGAAACGTCCTCCTTACCACCAAAGCCGCCACCCACGAGCATGGTCTCGACGACCACACGCTCGGGTTCGCTATCCCAGCCAAACATGTGGGCGCACTCTTTGCGCGTATCGTAGGCACCCTGGTCGGTCGACTGCACCTTGACGCCGTTCTTGTACGGGAAGGCGACGGCGCACTCGGGCTCCAAGAAGGCATGCTCGGTAAAGGGCGTGGTAAAGCGCTGCGTCACGGTAAATGCGCTCTCCGCCAACGCCTTGGCGGCGTCGCCGCGCGTCACATGGCGGCTCTGGCACACGTTGTCCTTGAGCTCTACCGTGTTGCCAAAGGCAAAGAAGCTGTCGTGCAGGCGCGGGGCGTCGGCAGCCCTGGCCTCGACAATGTTACGCACGGGCTCCAGCGGCTCGTAATCGATCTTTACGAGCTTCTTGGCCTTCTCGAGCGTCGCCTCGTCCTCGGCGACCACCAGCACGATGGCATCGCCCACGCAGCGGGTGATATCGCCCACCGCGATCATGACGTCCCAGTCCTGGATAAGGTGGCCGACCCGGTTGACCGGCACGTCCTCGGCGCGTAGGATACCCACCACGCCGGGCAGGGCCTCGGCCTTGGAGGTGTCGATGGAGAGCACACGGGCGCGCGGGTACTTGGAGCGCACGGCGCTGGCGTAGGTCAGACCCGGTTGATCGAGCTCGTCGATGTCATCGGGGTATTTGCCCTCGCCGAGCACCTTCTTGCGCACGTCGATACGGAAGGCGCGCTTGCCCACACCGTAGTCGTCGCCGCGCTCCAGGCCCTCGTCGATCCGCTTTTCGCCGCGGAGCACCGCAGCGGCCAGCGAAATGCCCTCGATAATCTTCTTGTAGCCGGTGCAGCGGCAGACGTTGCCGCGGATGGCGTACTTGATCTGCTCCTCGGTGGGCTCGGGGTCCTCGGCGATGAGCGCCGCACCCGCCATGACCATGCCGGGGATGCAAAAACCGCACTGCACGGCACCCACGGCGCCAAAGGCGTACACAAAGGCCTCGCGCACGTCCTGGGGCAGGCCCTCGACGGTCACGATGTTGCGGCCGGCGGCAAGAGCGGTGGTCAGAACGCACGCCTTCACGGCCGCACCGTCCACATGGATGGTGCAGGTGCCGCAGGCGCCCTCGGAGCAGCCGTCCTTGGCGGAGTGGATATGCAGGTCGTCGCGCAAGTAGCGGAGCAGCGGCTTGTTCTGAGTCGTCGTGCGCTCGACGCCGTTAACGGTAAAAGTGAATTCCTGTGCCATGGTGATTCCCTTCTACACGCCGGCGGCGATGCCGGTGCGGTCGTGGATGGCACCGTGCGGGCAGACGACGGCGCACATGCCGCACGACAGGCAGTCCGCGCCGTCGATATGGGCGCAGTTGTCCTCGATACGGATAGCGCCGGCAGGACACTTTTTGGCGCACATGCCGCAACCGATGCAGCTCGTGTCGCAAATCTTGCGCGCAATGGCGCCCTTATCGGTGTTGTTGCAGCGCACCAGGATGTTCTGGTAGCCGGGAACGAAGGCAATCACGCGCTGTGGGCACGCCATGCCGCACAGGCCACAACCCGTGCACTTTGAGCGATCCACGCGGGCGATGCCATCGACCAGTGCAATGGCACCGTGGGGGCAGGCCGTGACGCAGGCGCCACAGCCAATGCAGCCTTCGCTGCAGCGGGCGTCGGAGGCGCAACCGCTTCCGCAGGCAACGTAGGCCACGTTGTGTTGAATGGATTTGGCCATAAGAGACTCGCCTATTTCTTAAGAAGATACGGATAGCTGTCGCGCACGGCCTTGATGGTCAGGCGGACGGCCTCGGGAAGGCCGGTGTTGACGGCATCGACCGAGACGGTGCGGACCGTGCCGGCGACGCGGACCTTAAAGTGGTCCTCGTCCACGGCCAGGAAGCCCTCGTTCTCGGAGTTCTCCATGTCCTGCTCGCTCCAGAACAGGGTGAGCTTGTCCTTGTAGGGACGACCCTCCTGGTAGGGGCAGAACACAGCGCAGTTGCCGCACTCGTTGCACATGCCGTCGACATGTACCACCTGATGCTTGGCCAGGCCCGGCACCTTAATAGCAACGTTGGCGCGGTTGGGGCACACGTCGCAGCAGACCTCGCACACCGAGCCGCAGCCCAGGCAGCGGGTCTTGGTGCAGTTG
>USCN01000215.1 GCA_900553165.1 uncultured Collinsella sp. | reverse complement strand
CTGACGGCCGAGGACCTCGATGTCGATCGCACTTTGCGCCCCCAGCGCCTGGACGATTACTGCGGCCAGGAGCATATCAAGCAGAGCCTGCGCGTGTTGATCGAAGCGGCGCAGAGCCGTGGGGAGACGCTCGACCACGTGATCTTCTCGGGTCCTCCGGGCCTGGGCAAGACCACGCTGGCCACCGTAATCGCCAACGAGTTGGGCGCTCAGATAAAAACGACGAGTGGCCCGGCCATCGCGCGTACGGGCGACCTGGCGGCCATCCTTACCAACTTGCAGCCGGGTGATGTGCTGTTTATCGACGAGATCCACCGCCTCAACCGTTCGGTCGAGGAAGTCCTGTACCCCGCGATGGAGGACTTTGCCCTCGATATCGTGATTGGCAAGGGTCCGGCGGCGCGCTCGATTCGCCTGGATATCCCCAAGTTTACGCTGGTAGCAGCAACGACCCGCTCAGGCATGTTGACCGGCCCGTTGCGCGACCGCTTTGGCATTTCATATCGCCTGGATTACTACACGGTCGAAGAGCTCGCGCAGATTGTGACGCGCTCGGCAACTATTCTGGGCGTGGCGATCGACCATCCCAGTGCACTTGAGATCGGCTCGCGTTCGCGCGGCACGCCGCGTCTTGCCAACCGCCTGCTCAAGCGCGTGCGCGATTACGCACAGGTGCGCGGCAACGGTCCCATCGAGCTCGATATCTGTCGCCAGGCGCTCGAGTTCTTCGAGATCGACGAGCTCGGCCTGGACTGGATGGATATTCGTATCTTGGAGACGCTTGCCAAGACGTTCTCCGGTCGTGCCGTGGGACTTACGACCCTTGCCAGCGCGGTGGGCGAGGACCCGGGCACGCTCGAGGATGTCTATGAGCCCTATTTGCTGCAGTGCGGGTTGATGATTCGTACGCCGCAGGGCCGTCAGGCAACCCTGCGCACCTTTGAGCACCTGGGGATTGAACCTACCGTTTAGGGCGCTTTGTTTTGGCGGGCTGTTGGGCTATCGCCGGGCATCGGGTAAACATATCGCCGTTCATCGGTTATGGGCGTTTTACTATTGCGCGCCCGTGCTATGCTGAATTGGTCTTTTTCTCATTCGGTAACGAAAGGACCGCCCATGCCTACTGACATCGAAATCGCACGTTCTGTCACGCCGCTGCCTATTACCGAGGTGGCCAAGAACGCCGGCGTCGACGTTAAGCACCTTATTCCGTACGGCTTCGACAAGGCTAAGGTCGACTATTCACTGCTCAACGAGCCGACCGATCACCAGGCCAAGCTCGTCCTCGTGACCGCTATCAACCCAACGCCTGCGGGCGAGGGCAAGACCACCACGACCATCGGTCTGGCCGATGGCCTGCGTCGTCGCGGCGTCAAGAGTGCCGTGGCCCTGCGCGAGCCTTCGCTCGGCCCCGTCTTTGGTGTTAAGGGCGGTGCTGCCGGCGGCGGCTGGGCTCAGGTGATCCCCATGGAGGATATCAACCTGCACTTTACCGGCGACTTCCATGCCATCGGTGCTGCCAACAACCTGCTGGCCGCCATGCTTGATAACCACATCCAGCAGGGCAACCAGCTTGGCATCGACGTTAAACGCATCACTTGGAAGCGCGTCGTCGATATGAACGACCGTCAGCTGCGCCACGTCATCGACGGTATTGGCGGTAAGGCCCAGGGCGTGCCGCGCGAGGACGGCTTCGATATCACCGTCGCCTCCGAGGTCATGGCAATCCTGTGCCTGTCTACGAGCATCAGCGACCTCAAGGAGCGCCTGGGCGAGATCGTCGTCGGCTACAGCTTTGCCGGCGAGCCCGTCCGTGCCCGCGACCTTAAGGCCCAGGGTGCCATGGCCGCGTTGCTTAAGGACGCGCTCAAGCCCAACCTGGTGCAAACGCTCGAGGGCACGCCCGCGTTTGTCCACGGCGGCCCCTTCGCCAACATCGCCCACGGCTGCAACTCTATCATGGCCACGCGTATGGCGATGCGCTTTGGCGATGTTGCCATTACCGAGGCCGGCTTCGGTGCCGATCTGGGTGCCGAGAAGTTCCTCGACATCAAGTGCCGTATGACGGGCGTTCGCCCCAGCGCCGTCGTGGTCGTCGCGACCGCTCGTGCGCTGAAGTACAACGGTGGCGTCGCCAAGGCCGACCTCAACGAGGAGAACCTCGAGGCACTCAAGGCCGGCATGCCCAACCTGCTGCGTCACGTCGACAACATCCAGAACGTTTATGGTCTGCCCTGCGTGGTCGCCATCAACCGCTTCCCGACGGACACCGAGGCCGAGCTTGCGCTCATCGAGTCCGAGTGCCAGAAGCTCGGCGTCAACGTTAAGCTTTCCGAGGTCTGGGCCAAGGGCGGCGAGGGCGCGCTCGAGCTTGCCGATGAGGTCATGCGTCTGATTGAGCAGCCGAGCGAGCTCAAGTTTGCCTATGAGGACGGCGCCGATGTGGCCGACGCTCTTGAGGCCATTGCCACCAAGGTCTACCGCGCCGACGGTGTTGACTTTACGCCGGCCGCCAAGCGCCAGCTCGCCGAGCTGCGCGAGAACGGCTTTGGCAACCTGCCGGTGTGCGTGGCCAAGACGCAGTACAGCTTTAGCGACAACGCCAAGGCCCTGGGCGCTCCCGAGAACTTCCGCATCACGGTGCGCGAGCTCAAGGTTTCCGCCGGTGCCCACTTTGTGGTCGCACTGACTGGCAGTGTTCTGACCATGCCGGGCCTGCCCAAGGTCCCTGCGGCCGAGAACATCGACGTCGACAACGACGGCAACATCACCGGCCTGTTCTAAGCCTGCTGCCCATAGCTGCTTGTCCGC
>USCN01000214.1 GCA_900553165.1 uncultured Collinsella sp. | reverse complement strand
GAGGCAAGCGACGACAGCCCCGTGCGTCGCGAGCGTGCCGAGGCCTTTGCCGACGAACTCTCGCGCCGCGGCCTGGCCGGCGAGGTCGTCACCCTGGCCGACGGTGGTGCCACGGGCGTCGGCCGCTTGGACGAGACCATCCGCGGCTATGCAGGCAAAAAGCTCGGCCTCATTGCTGTCAACGGCCTGGTTTTCCTGCGTCTGACCGAGGCGCTGGCGCAGCTTGGTCCCTCGCTGCCGGCGGGGCTCAAAATCGCGACGTTTGACGACTACCCCTGGAACCATGTGCTCTTTGGCGGCGTGACCACGGCCGCGCAAGACACCCTTACCATCGCCGAGCGCGTGGTCGAGTGCCTCTCCGAGCGCATTGACGTTGTTACCACTACGGTGGGCGAGGCCGCAAAGCTGGCGCCCAAACGCATCGAGATTCCCGGCCACATCGAACATCGCGCATCAACCTCGCGCTAACCATTCGTTCGCAACTGCCTGTTCACACACGTTTTTTGAGCGCTTGATACGCTTTAACCCTGCGGAAACATTTTTCTGCGATAGTATCTGCGATATAGACCAGTCGAAACCCGCCCGAAAGAAAGGGGAGCGACATGAACCAGCAGAACATCGATTACGTACTCCGCTCCGTAGAGCAGCGTGACATCCGCTTTGTACGTCTGTGGTTTGTCGACATTCTCGGCCGCCTCAAGAACTTTGCCATTAGCCCCGAGGACCTCGAGGTCGCTTTTGAGGAGGGTATTGGCTTTGACGGCTCCGCCATCGAGGGCTTTGCCACGCCCGAGGAAGCCGACATGTTGGCGTTCCCCGATGCTTCGACCTTCCAGATTTTGCCGTGGCGCCCGAGCCACAACGGCGTCGCCCGCGTGTTCTGCGATGTGTGCACCCCCGACCGCAAGCCCTTCGCCGGCGATCCGCGCGATGCGTTGCGCCGCATGTTCTATAAGGCCGAGAAGGCTGGCTACCTGCTCAACGTGGGTGCCGAGCTGGAGTATTACTACTTCCCCGACGAGCACACCCCCGAGCCGCTCGACAACGTGGGCTACTTCGATCTTTCGGTGAGCGATGCCGCTCGCGACCTGCGTCGCAACACGGTCCTCACGCTCGAGAAGATGTCCGTGCCCGTGGAGTACACCTTCCACGCTGCCGGTCGCTCGCAGCACGGTATGAGCCTGCGCCATGCCGAGGCCCTGAGCATGTCCGACGCCATCACCACGGCCAAGCTCATCATTAAGCAGCAGGCCTACGAGAGCGGTTGCCACGCCTCCTTTATGCCCAAGCCGTTGGCGGGTGAGGATGGCAGTGCTATGTTCCTGTGCCAGTCGCTGTTCGACCACGACGGCAACAACGTCTTTTGGGGCGAGGACGACGAGAAGTATCACCTCTCCGATATCGCCAAGCACTACATGGCCGGCATTCTGGCACACGCGCGCGAGATCAGCGCTATCACTAACCCCACGGTCAACTCGTACAAGCGCATCACCACGGGCGGCGACTCCGTGCCGCAGTACGCCACGTGGGGCCTGCGCAACCGCGCGAGCATGGTCCGCATCCCGGTCTACAAGCCCGGCAAGCAGCTGTCCACGCGCATCGAGCTGCGCAGTCCCGACCCCATGGCCAATCCGTACCTGGTCAACGCCGTCACGCTGGCGGCTGGTCTGGACGGCATCGAGCGCAAGCTGGAACTCCCGCCCGAGGCCACGGCCGAGACGCTCAAGCTCACCGACCGCCAGATGCTCGAGGCCGGCTACACGCCGCTGCCGCGCTCGCTCAAAGAGGCACTTGACGTGTTTGAGGACTCGCAGTTTATGAAGGATGCCCTCGGCGAGCACATCCACAGCTTCTTCCTCAAAAAGAAGCGTGACGAGTGGCATAAGTTTGAGTCTACGATCACCGAGTGGGAGATCAAGCACTACCTGGCGAACTCCTAATCGCGCTGGCTTGTTCCAGTACGATTGAGCTCATTTCTTTGGAGGCCGATATGTCCGAAAAGAGTGCCCTGTTCATGGCGCGCACGACGCGCTTCCACGAGTTTGCCCGCAGCTTGACGACCACCCTGGGTGTCGAGGTGAGCCTGGCAACTCCCGATTCGCCGACCGCGGCGCACGACTTTGACCTGCTGATCCTCGATTCCGACGGCATCCGCAGCGATCGCATCGATCAGATTGCCAAGTGGCTTGACGACCGCGGCGGCGTTCCCATGCTGGTGATCGTTGACGACGAGGCGCTCGGCACCCTGCGCCTGCCGAATCACGCACATGCCGACTTTGTATGCCCCACGGCGACGCCCAACGAGCTTAAGGCTCGCGCGCAGCGCCTGATAGGCGAGGAGGAGACCGTCACCGCCGACGATGTGCTCAACATCGACAACCTCGAGATCAACTTGGCCACCTACCAGGTGACGCTCGATAACGAGCCCATCGACCTGACGCTGATGGAGTACTCGCTGCTGAGCTTTTTGGCGACGCACCCCAACCGTGCCTACAGCCGCGAAGTGCTGCTGCACCGCGTGTGGGGCTTTGAGTACTGCGGCGGCACGCGTACCGTCGACGTGCACATCCGACGCATCCGCTCCAAGGTGGGCCCACAGATCGCGGCACATATCACCACCGTCCGCGGCGTGGGCTATCTGTTTAAGGACTAGATTTCTACCACAAAGGGGACAGGCGCCTTTGTAGTGGTTTTGACGCAGGTGCGGGTTCCTTTTGGGCCTGCAACAGAACTTAAGCCTTCCTAAAAGATTGCGTTCTCATACACGTGCGCCCGCATATTGGGGTACAACTCAACGTGAACAATGATGGCCCGCC
>USCN01000213.1 GCA_900553165.1 uncultured Collinsella sp. | reverse complement strand
GGCGATCGGCGTCGACGATGGGCTCGTGACCTGCAAAATTACGGTTACCTACGGCGATTGGTCGGCGGATCTCTTTAGCCTGGGCGCTCCGGGCAGCCCCTTCGAAGAGCAGCGCCCCGGTGTGCCGCCCCGCGACGAGGTGGCGGAGTTTCGCGTTATGGATACGGCGGCCCTGTACTTCGATTTCTACGAGCGCGGCCTGGCGTTTGAGGAGCGCGATGACGCCCGCTTGTTCTGCCTGCTGACCGAGGGCCTGTCTGCCCTGTCCGAACTGGGTGAGATCATGCTCAGCGACCGTCTGCGCCAGATCTCGGTCCGCCCCGCGCCCAAGCTCTCGGTTCGTGCGACCGTTAAGAGCAATCTGCTCGATGTCGAGCTGGGCGCGAGCGGGCTTTCGGCCGCGGACCTTGCCGTCTATCTCGATTCGTACAAGCGCCATCAAACGTTTGCGCGCCTTACGTCCGGCGACATCATTCGCCTGGACGAGGGGGCGCGCGCCGCGTTTGGCCTTGCCGAGGACCTGGGTGTCGATGCCGTCGACCTGCTCGACGGCGTGTCGCTTCCCGCGTCGAGCACCCTGTTCGTCGACAGCATGCTCGCACGCACGCCGGCGCTCGAGGCCGATCGCGACGCTGCGTTCCGCCGTACCGTCGAGCGCCTGGACACGCTCGGCAAGATGGACTTTACGGTGCCGGCATCGCTCAAGGCAACGATGCGCGGCTACCAGGTCGACGGATACCAGTGGCTCGGCTCGCTCGAACACCTGGGCCTTGGCGGCATCTTGGCCGACGACATGGGCCTGGGCAAAACGCTCCAGATGATTGCGCATATTCTGGCGCGCGTGGAGGCGGGGGACACCAAGCCCACGCTCGTGGTATGCCCGGCCTCACTCGTGTACAACTGGACTGCCGAGCTGGAGCGCTTTGCCCCGTCGCTCGATGTGTGCGCCATTGTGGGCGCCAAGGCTCAACGCCGCGTGCAGATCGCCGGCGTGGCCGAGCATAGCGTGGTCGTGACGTCGTATGACCTTATGCGGCGCGATATCGACGAGTACGTCGAGCGGGATTTTGCCCGCGTGGTGCTCGATGAGGCACAGTACATTAAAAATCCGCTCACGCAGGTGGCGCGCGCCGCCAAGCGCCTGCCTGCCGGCGTGCGCTTTGCCCTGACGGGCACGCCCATCGAAAACCGCCTGTCCGAGCTCTGGAGCATCTTCGACTTTTTGATGCCGGGCCTTTTGGGGACGCGCGAGTCGTTTGCCAAGCGCTTTGAGAGCCCCGTCGAGCATGCCGAGGGCGATAGCGCCGCTCGCCTGCAGGCGCTCGTGTCGCCGTTTGTGCTGCGCCGTGTTAAGGAAGACGTGGTGGCCGACCTGCCCGAGAAGATCGAAGACACCGTCATGGCGCAGCTTACCGGCGAGCAGCGCAAGCTCTACCTGGCCAACCAGGACCGCATCGCCCAGCAGGTGCAGCACCGCGAGGCTGGGGAGTTTAAGAAGGACAAACTCAAGGTGCTCGCCGAGCTCACCAAGCTGCGCCAGATCTGCTGCGACCCGCGTCTACACTACGAGGATTACAAGGCGGGGAGCGCCAAGCTCGATACGTGTATGGAGCTCGTGCACGGCGCACTCGACGGCGGGCATCGCATCCTGTTGTTCAGCCAGTTTACGGGTATGCTCGATATCATCGGTAAGCGCTTGGCCAAGGAGGACATCGCCTTCCTTAAGCTCACGGGCGCTTCGTCTAAGGAGAGCCGCGCCAAGATGGTCGCGCAGTTCCAAGCGGGCGAGGTTCCGGTCTTTTTGATTTCGCTCAAGGCGGGCGGCGTGGGCCTTAACCTGACGGCGGCCGACGTGGTCATCCACTACGACCCGTGGTGGAACGTGGCAGCGCAGGACCAGGCGACCGACCGCGCGCACCGTATTGGCCAGCAACATACCGTGACCGTGTACAAGCTCATCGCCAAGGACACGATCGAGGAGCGCATTATGCAGATGCAGGAGTCCAAGCGCGACCTGGTCAACAGCGTGCTCGGCGGCGACGGCATCTCGTCGGCGCTGTTTACCCGCGAAGATGTTCTGGCGCTGCTGGGCGGCGACGGGCGCTAACCCGCTCGGGTGGGGCCGCCAGGGCGGATAGCGCACGCTGCCCCATCGTCCCCGCCCGTTATGTGTTCATTTGCAATGCCGTGGATGGTTTGTCTGCCTTTGGGCATAAGAACCATCAAGAACATTGGCACGTCAGCAAAGGAGAACATCATGGCGAAATTCTTTAAGGACCCCGACGGTAAGCTCATTGCCGCCCTTGGCAACGACGTTGCAACCCCTGCCGGTTGCACGGAACTGACCGCAAACACTGAGGACGCGGCGCACGAGAAGCACGTGCCTGTTGTCGAGACCGAGCGCGACGGTCACGTGATTCGCGCACGCGTTGGCTCGGTCGAGCACCCCAGCCTGCCCGAGCACTATATTGAGTGGATCGCCCTTGAGGCCGAGGGCCGCTTAGAGGTCCATTACCTTGAGCCCGGCATGAAGCCCGCGACGTTTTTTGCCGGCGGTTCCAAGACCGGTACCGTCTATGCCTACTGCAACCTGCACGGGCTGTGGTCCGCGACGTTCTAGGAGCGCGCCCCCGCTCGGGGTATCATAGCTAGCATATGCACATGCGAGCGCCGACTGCATCATGCGGCCGGCGCTTTTACTACGATTTCGATGGTTTACGACGGAAAGGGCTGAGCCATGAAGCTCGCGCTTGCACAGATCGATATGCGCCTGGGTGATATTGAGGGCATTTGCGGCCGCATCGAGGACCAGGCTCGTCTGGCCCACGAGCGCGGGGC
>USCN01000212.1 GCA_900553165.1 uncultured Collinsella sp. | reverse complement strand
GGTCAACGCCACAGTCGAGCCACTGCGCGATCGCGGAATCGATACCGTGGTGCTCGGTTGCACACACTTTCCGCTGCTCGTGGGACCTATTCGCCATGCGCTGGGGTCCGGGGTGCGCGTGGTGAGTTCCGCCGAGGAGACTACGCGCGAGCTGACCGATATCCTCACGCGTCGCGAGCAGCTGGCGGGCGACACTGCCGAGCCGCAGCATCGCTTTGCGACGACGGCCGACAACATTGCCGAGTTTGCGGTGGCGGGTAGCTTTATCTTTGGCCAGCCGCTCAAGAGCATCGAACATATTGATATCGACGAACTGAAATAGATGTAGGGTTACCGTCCAAAGACTTGCCCTCGTCTTTTGCCGAAAGGATATTTCTATGGATTACATGCAGGTCAACCGCGCCAACGGCCGTGCCGCCAATGAGCTGCGCCCCGTCAAGCTCACCCGTGGTGTTATGAAACATGCCCACGGCTCGTGCCTGGCTGAGTTCGGTGACACGCGCGTGCTGTGTGCCGCCACAATTGAGGAGGGCGTGCCGGGCTGGCGCAAGGGCGCCAAGGCCGGTTGGGTAACCGCAGAGTATGCCATGCTGCCGGCATCGACCGGTAAGCGTTGCAAGCGCGAGTACGCCAAGCGTAAGGGCCGCTCCATGGAGATTGAGCGCCTCATCGGCCGCAGCCTGCGTACCGTCGTCAACATGAAGGCGCTCGGCGAGTACACCGTCACCGTCGGCTGCGATGTGATCCAGGCTGATGGCGGCACGCGTACGGCGAGCATTACCGGTGCCTGGGTGGCGCTGCACGACGCCCTTGCTATGTGGGTCGAGGCCGGCAAGATCGAGCGCATCCCGCTCACGGGCCAGGTTGCTGCCATCTCTATGGGCGTTGTCGACGGCAACACCATGCTCGACCTCGATTATTCCGAGGACAGCCACGCCGAGGTCGACATGAACCTCGTCGCTACCGACACCGGCGAGCAGGCCCCCTTCGATCGCAAGCGTCTCAACGCCTTGCTCGATCTGGGCGACAAGGGCATCGCCGAGCTCATCGAGCTTCAACGCCAAGCCCTCGCCTAACCTGCCAAAAGGGGACAGGTTTATTTTGGCAGGTTTTATCTGCGGAAACGCCAAAGCATAAGGCTGCCGTTGATTGAGAGGGGAGAGAGTCCGAAGCCCTCGTCGTTCTCAACTCGGCATTGCTATAGAGACAAAGGAGGCCAGTCATGGCACTTGAGAAGATCGATATCGACACCCTCGACCCGGCAGCGACCATCGTCGTGGCAACGGGCAACGCCCATAAGCTCACCGAGATCGAGGCTATTTTGGGCAAGGTTATGCCTGAGGTGCGCTTTGTGGCGCTTGGCCAGCTGGGCGATTTTGAGGACCCCGAGGAAAACGGCACGACGTTTTTGGAGAACGCCATCATCAAGGCGCAAGCCGCGGTAGAGGAGACGGGGCTTATGGCCATCGCCGACGATTCGGGCCTGGTTGTCGATGCCTTGGATGGCGAGCCGGGTGTGTATAGCGCGCGCTACGCGGGCGTGCACGGTGACGATGCCGCCAACAACGCCAAGCTCCTCGTGAATCTGGAAGGCGTGGCTGACGAGGACCGCACCGCACGCTTTATGAGTGTCGTCGCGCTCATCGACCAGGACGGCCTGGTCACCTATGGCGAGGGCGCCTGCGAGGGCGTTATCGCGCACGAGGGTCGCGGCGACCACGGCTTTGGCTACGACCCTATGTTCCTGCCGGTCGATACGCCGGGCAAGACTATGGCAGAGCTGACGGCAGACGAGAAGAACGCCATCAGCCATCGCTTCCACGCGCTTGAGCACCTGTCCGCCAAGCTGACGGGCGAGGAGTAGGCCGTGCGTGCGGTGGTGCAGCGCGTGCTCAATGCCGGTGTGACGGTCGACGGCGAGTGTGTGGGAAAGATTGGCCGCGGTTACCTGGTACTGCTGGGCGTGGGCCATGGCGATACACGCGCCGAGGCCGATAAACTGTGGGGCAAGCTCCGGGGCTTGCGCATTAACGAGGACGAGAACGGCAAGACCAATCTGGCGCTTGCCGATGTCGACGGTGAGGTGCTCGTGGTGTCGCAGTTCACGCTGTTTGCCGATTGCCGTCATGGTCGTCGTCCGTCCTTTACGGATGCCGGTGCGCCCGATGTGGCTAACGAGCTCTATGAGTACTTCCTGACGCTGGTGCGCGAAGACGTCGAGCATGTGGCGCACGGCATCTTCGGCGCCGACATGAAGGTCAGCCTCGTCAACGACGGCCCGTTCACCATCGTTCTTGACACAGACAATCTGTAAGTAGTCAATTTGGGACGGGGCTTTTAGCTACTTGCGTATGGCGGCAGCAGGGTGCTATAGTATTAGAGTTTTGTCTATCTTAGGGGTATTATCCCCTTTTTGAATTGCACCTTCTGGAGGCCCTGTTCATGGAAGAGATGGAAGTCAATCACGTCGACGACATCCACGAGAAGCTGACCGATATGGTGGGCGATCGCGTCAAGGTGAAGGCCAACATGGGCCGCACCCGCGTCGTCGAGCGCATGGGCACCATCAAGAGCGTTCACCCCGCCGTCTTTATCGTCGAGGTTGACGAGCGCCGTGGCCGCAAGTCGCGCCAGTCCTACCAGTATATCGATGTCCTTACCGGCCAGGTTGAGCTGTTCGACCCCGAGAGCGGCGAGCACATCTTTACCCCGCTCGGCAATCAGCTCGAGGAGCACTAACGGTGACCGATTGGTCCCTGACCCTTTCTGCGCCGGCAAAGATAAACCTCTACCTGGGGGTTCATACCGAGCGTGATGACCGCGGCTACCACAAGGTCGATTCCCTGATGGCA
>USCN01000211.1 GCA_900553165.1 uncultured Collinsella sp. | reverse complement strand
AGGCGATGCCCTCGACATCCGACACGGCGCGCGAGACGATGGCGGTCAGAACATCGGGCGAAATGCCGATGCCGTCAATCTTGATTTCCTGGGGCATGAGTCCTCCTAGAAGAGTTGGTTGCTAGACGCGGGAGACGAACTTGCCGTCGCGGGTGTCAACCTTGATGACCTCGCCCTCGTTGAGGTACATGGGGACCTGGATGACAGCGCCGGTGTCGATCGTGGCCGGCTTGGTGGAACCCTGGACGGTGTCGCCCTTAAAGCCCGGGTCGGTCTGGACGATGGTGGTCTCGATGAACATCGGCGGGGTCACGCCCATGAGCTCATCGTCGGCAAAGAGCAGCTGGCAGATGTCGTTCTCACGCAGCCACTTGGAGTTCTCGCCCACCATGTCCTCGGGAACGGGAACCTGCTCATAGGTCTCATTGTCCATGAAGATGTAGTCGGCGCCATCGTTGTAGAGGTACTGGAACTCACGGGTGGTGAGCATAACGCTCTCGAACTTGGTGCCGGCGTTGCAGGTGTTCTCGACGACGCGGCCGCTCTTGATGTCGCGGGTCTTGTAGCGCACAAACGCGCCGCCCTTGCCCGGCTTGACATGCTGGAACTCGACGATGGTGTAGACCTTGTCCTTAATGCGGAGACCGAGGCCGTTCTTGAAGTCGGCGGTAGAAATGGTAGGCATAGTGACCTTTCTTGTTATGGGCAGAACGCACAAGCGCCCAAATTACATACGCCGAAAATTATACACTTGCAGACGGCGCCTGCAGCGAGCGCATAAAAAGAGAACGCGGGGCGTCCGAATCGAACCGGACGCCCCGCCCCAAAAATCTATCGAAATGGGCTAGCAGTCGATGACGTGCAGGTCGTGCGGGGTCTTGGTGAAGGGCTCGTAGCCGTTCTCGGTGACCACGCCATAGTCCTCCAGGCGCACGCCGCCCACACCGGGCAGATACACGCCGGGCTCCATGGTGACAACCGAGCCAACCTCGATGATATTCTTGCTGCGGTTGAAGTTGGGCAGCTCGTGGATGTCGATGCCCACGCCGTGGCCCAGGCCATGGTTGTAGTAATCGCCATAGCCGGCATCGCCGATGATCTTCTTGGAAAGCTTGAAAATGTCGTTGCCCTCGACACCCGGATGGATGGCGGCGACGCACTCCTCGTGCGTACGGCGCACGAGCGCGTACAGGTCGAGCTGCTCCTGGGTAGGCTCGCCCATCACGACGGTGCGCGTCATGTCGGAACGATAATCGCAGTAGCCCGCGCCGTAATCCATGAGGACGAAGTCGCCCTTCTCGATCACGCGGTCACTCGGCACGGCATGCGGATTGGCGGTGTTGGGGCCGCTCGCCACGATGGAGCCGAAGGCCAGGCTGTCGGCACCGTTGGCGAACATAAAGTTCTCGAGCTCGTTGCGAACCTGCTTCTCGTTCATGCCAGGCTTAATAAAGCCGAGCATGTGCTGGAAGGCGGCGTCGGTAATCGACTGCGCATGGCGCATGAGCTCGATCTCCTCGGCGTCCTTGATGGCGCGCATCTTGCGAATGTCGTCATGCATCAGCGGCAACATGCAGGCGACGGAACGATCCTCCAGACCACGCTGGATACCCTGGTAGAAGTTGATCTGCATGTCGTCCTCGACAGCGCAGACGCGGCACTTGTTGGCCGCGATCTTGCCGGCGACCCAACCGGGGATGGTGCCCTCGTCCATATCGTAGACCCAAGGGCTGCCGGCGGGCGTGTTCTCCTCAAAGCTGTTGAGGTAGCGCGAGTCGGTATGGAACAGGCACTGGTCAGCCGTAATAAACGCCGCGTGCGGGAACTCGAAGGTGTAGTCGAAGACGCCCTTCACGCCCGTGAGCCAACGAAGATTGGCCTCGTCGCGCACCACGATAGCGTCGTAGCCGCGCTCGACCATCAGGGCGCGGACACGCTCGATACGACCGGCTGGACCGGCAGCAAACTCAGACATGAAGATTCCTTTCTTGTTGTCTCAATAAAGACGGGACGGGCTTCAACCGAGCGACGGAATCACGCGCGATCCGTAACCGATTGGAAACCCGCCCCTCAACATGATACGAAAGACGATGGATGTCAATAAATCCTAGAGAAGTTCCTTGCGAGAAGCCAAGTAGGCCCGGGCATGGCGCTCGAGAACCTCGTCCTCCACATTTGTCAGGCGGATGGCGCCAAGCGCTGCGGGCAGGGGCAACATGCTGCGGTTCGAGCGCGCAAACTGCTGATTGCGAAACTCCGCAATAAAGGCAGCGGGCTCCAGATTAAAGGCGAGCTCCTCGATGCCAAAGTCCTCGAGGCAGTCGTCGACCTCAAAGACGTAATCGATATCGAAGTCACAGGCATCGTGGGCAATACGCGCCTCAAAACGCATGCCCTCGGAAAGGAGCTGGTAGGCGGGAACATCCGCCGCGGCATCGCCCAGGCAGGCGCGCAGGGTGCGCTCCCCCGTCTTGCCAAAATCGAGTGCATAGCGGGCGCTCGGGTTCGTGGCCATGAGTACATCCTTGCGCGCGGTCTGGGACCACTGCACGGCATTGACGAGCGCGACCTCCTCGCCCGCGAGAATCTCGGGGACGGTCTCGGTAAACTGATTCCAGCGCGACTTGCTGCTCGAGAGCATGGTGCCCACGAGCACGGCATATCCGCGCTTGAGGTCCTCGGGCTCGGCCTCGCGAACGAGGTCGAGGTCGCACACGACCAGGCCCGGCTCGGGACGGAACGCGATGGCGGGAAGCGCGTTGGCCGCGGAAGCGACGAGCGGCTCCATGGTCGTCGCGACCGTGAGCATGGCATCGAAGGTTGTCGGCAGCAGTGCACACTCGGTGCGGCCG
>USCN01000210.1 GCA_900553165.1 uncultured Collinsella sp. | reverse complement strand
GAAAGCGAGGTGACGACCGCCACGCGGGAGCAGAACACCGGGATGCGGCGCTTGCGCGCTTCGTCCATCAGACCCTCACGGCGTAGCTTTTCGGCCAGTTGCGCCACTTGTTGACGCAGCAGACCCTCCCCCGCCAGCGAAAACGAGCGAGCGACAAAGCTCATGCGGCCCGTAGCCTTATAGAGATTGAAGCTGCCCTTAAAGCTCACCTGCATACCGTCGCGCAGATCGAACGTGCGCTTGAGATAGGCACCCTTCCAAATGATGCAGTCAACGGCGGCCGAATCGTCCTTGATCTGGAAATAGCAGTGGCCGCTTCGGGCGTTAGGACCACGAAAACCCGTGACCTCGCCCAAGACGCTCAGCTGCGGAATGGCATCGAGCGCACCGGCGGCGATCTCCACCGCCTGGCTCACGCTGAGCTCCTTGCGCTCTTGCTCGTCCGAACCGTCGAACTCGGCGGAAACGGCATTACCGGTTAGGTTCCAGCCTGCCACGCAGCCCCCTTTCGTTATCGAGCACAGAGGCTCCGGCCCCGTGCGAAATTAAGTCCAACACATAGTACAGCGCCGCGAGGACACGAATCCCCGCGGCGCCTGCCTGTCCCATTTGTTATCGGTTGGAGTTTCTGTTGTAGCGAGCCATAAGGTAGAGCAACTGAATGATCGAAGTGAGCGCTGCAGCCACATAGGTAAGCGCGGCTGCCGTCAGTACCTTCTTGGCGCCGTTGACCTGCTTGGAGCTCATGCCCGACTGCTCGATGTATGCCACAGCACGTCGGCTGGCGTCAATCTCGACAGGCAACGTAACGAGTTGGAACAGCACACTAAACGAGAAGAAGATCAACGCGAGGGTCGTGAGCCCGGCAATGTTCATAAACAGGCCCAAGAGTAACACGATGGTCCAGGTGTTCTGGGTAAAGTTGACGACCGGCACGAGGGCGGTACGCACTTTCATCATGGCATAGCCGCTTTGACGCTGGGCGGCATGGCCCGCCTCGTGGCAGGCGACGGCAACGCTTGCGACCGAACCGCCCGAACGGTTGGCATCCGACAGATACAGGTTGTTGTCCTGCGGGTTGTAATGGTCGGTGAGCTCGCCAGCGACACCCTTGATACCCACGGCGCTACAACCGTTGGCATCGAGCATGCGGCGAGCGACTGTGGCACCCGTATCGCCGTCCGAGCGAACCTTGGACCAGGTTTTGTACGTCGAGTTGATATAGTTCTGTGCGGCAAGGCCAAGCACCGTGCAGACAAGAACAACCAGCAGGTACAGCGGGTCAATGCCAAAGCCGTATCCATAGTAATAAGGCATGCGAATTCCTCCGAATCGAGTTACACGTTGGAGGCATTCTACCCACTCAGCCGGCTAGGCTTCCCTATAACAACTCAATCTTTCCGTCCTTTACGGTGAGTCCCATATTGCCCGAGAGCAAATCGTCCAGGCGCGAGCCCACGAGCTCAAAGCGCCAACCTTCGCGCAGGGGGCTCTGCTCGGGATGCTCGATGTAATCGGCCAGGTCATCGCGCGAGGCAATGACCGAGGTCGCCACGCCCGAGCGCTCGGCAACCAGGCGAATGAGCGCATACATCAGGTCCGTCACGCTCTCCAACTCCGGCGAAATCTGACGGTGCCCGCGCACCATGAGCGGCAGGCGATCGTGCGGGCAGCTCGCACCGCGCTTAATGGCCATGAGTGCGCCGTCCACGTCGCGCTCACCCAGCTGATCGGTGCCGCGAATGCTGCGGAACTCCTCAACACGAACGGGATTACGTTTAACCAGGGCCAGCAGCGTATCGTCGGACATGACCCACTTGCGCGGGATGTTGCGGCGCTCGGCGCGGTCCTCGCGCCAAGCGGCAAGCTCACGCGCGATGCCCAACTGGTGGCGGCTACACGAGTTGATGCGCTTGACCTTGCGGAATGCCTCGTGACGATCGGCGCGGTAGTGCGACTCGTCGGCCAGCGGGCGCAGCTCGTCGAACACCCAGTCCACCCGGCCCAGCTCGCGCAGGCGACTCATCATCTCGGTATAGGCGACGATCAGGTACTTGACGTCATCGATCGCGTACTCGATCTGCTTATCGGTCAACGGGCGGCGCGACCAGTCGGTCAGTGACTCGGTCTTGGGCAATGAGACGCCGCAAAACGTCTGCACGAGCGCGCCGTAGGAAATCTGCTGGCGCTCGCCCAAAAAGGCGGCGGCCACCTGCGTGTCAAAAATGGGACGCGGCAGCACGCCCACGGTATGGAGCATAACCTCCATATCCTGCGAGCAAGCGTGAAACACCTTGGTCACACTCTCATCGCCCATAAGCTCGGCCAGCGGCGATAGGTCGTCGATCACCAGAGGATCGACCGCGACGCTCTCGGCAGGGGTGGCAATCTGAACCAGGCACAGGCGCGGGTGGAACGTGCGCTCGCGCAAAAACTCGGTATCGACGGCAATCGCGTCGAACTCGCGGGCGCGCTGGCAGAAGTCGAGTAAAGCCTGATGTGTGGAAATGTACATATCAACCCATCGAATAAGGTTAGGCCCGAAAAACACGGGTAGGATATCGGCATTGCCTTACAACTATACTCGGTTAGTCACAGAACGGGAACGTAAGTATGCGCTGCCTTATCATCCACAACCCGGCATCGGGCCCCAGCTCAGATGAAATCTACGCGTTCACGCACGCCCTCGCGCAGGGCGGCGACGAGGTCGTGATGCGTTTTATCGGCGATGGCATGGAACCCGAGGACGCCGTGGCAGACGTGCGCGAGTTTGATCGCGTGGTCGTTTCGGGCGGCGACGGCACCGTCTCCAACGTGCTCGACCAGATGCGCGGGTGCGGTGTCCCCACGCTCGTCTTCCCCTCCGGCACAGCCTGTCTGTTCTTTAACAACATCGGTAATGCCCCCGAGGCAGCGGC
>USCN01000209.1 GCA_900553165.1 uncultured Collinsella sp. | reverse complement strand
GCGTGGAGCCGTGTGGCGAGATTGACGGCGTGCGCTACGTCAACGATTCCAAGGCGACTAACACCGATGCGGTCGAGAAGGCACTGACGGCATTTCCCGATGACGACGTGATCTTGCTGCTCGGCGGCCACGATAAGGGCACTCCGCTCACGGACTTCGCGCGCGTCGTTATGGACAACGTGCGCTCGGTCGTCTGCTTTGGCGATGCGCGCGAGCGCTTCACCGCCGCTATGGACGAGGCTGATGTCGATGGCGATGTGGATATCGCCCAGGCGGATGACCTGCGCGACGCCGTGGACGTTGCCCGTTCGCTTTCGAGCCGTGGTGACGTGATCTTACTTTCTCCTGCCTGCTCTTCGTTCGATGAGTTCTCGGGCTATGAGGAGCGCGGCCGCGTGTTTAAGGACTACGTGGCTCAGCTTGCCGCTACAGCGAAATCACAAATGGAATAGGGGTTGCGGTGAGAGAGGAGAGCCCCCGACAAGGTATGAGGAGGCCCGACTCGGACCGTGCTTCCTCACGTCGCACCACACCGCGTTCCAGCCGCGGCGGGCAGTCGTTTAGCGAACGCTATATTGCCGGCGTTCCCGCCCGTATCATGCGCCCCCGTTTGATATTCATGGCCTGCTTGTTTACCTTGGTATGCTTTGGCCTGCTGATGGTGTACTCGGCGTCTTCGGTCGAGGCGCTGCACGAGAATGGCTCGGCGACGTTTTTTCTGGGTCGACAGGCCGCGTTTGCCGTGGTCGGTGTTCTGGCGCTGATTGCCATCGTGCGCGTTTTGCCGGACAGCTGGTTTGGGGAGGATGTGCTCAGGATCTTCCTTATCGGCATGATAGGGCTACTGCTTCTGGTGTTCTTGGTGGGCCGCGGCGCCACGCGCTGGCTCAACATCGCCGGTATTCAGTTCCAGCCTTCCGAGTTTTTAAAGCCATTTGCCATTGCGTATTCGGCCATCATGCTTGATCGCTTCTTTTCGCCCGGTGGCAACATCAACGAATTCCTTCGCAAGATGGGCATCTACCTGGGCATTTCGCTCTTTCTGATCTTTATCCAGCCCGATTTCGGTACTGTCCTGATCATCCTGTTGACCCTCATGTGCATGGCGTTGTTTGCGGGTCTCGACCCCAGATTTATCATCGGCGTGCTAATCTTCGGCATTCTCGTGATCGTGATTGCGCTTGTCGCAGAGCCGTACCGTATGGTGCGTATTCAGGTTGCCTTGAACCCTTGGGCCGACGAGTATGGTGACGGCTATCAGGCCACGCTTGCCATCATGGCCTTTGCCTCGGGCGGTCTGTTCGGCCGTGGCATCGGCAACTCAACCATGAAGTACTCGTATCTGCCCGAGGCACACAACGACTACATCTTGGCCATCATTGGCGAGGAAGTCGGTTTTGTCGGAACCGTGCTGTTCTTCTTGGTGTTTGCGATGCTGATCTACTCGGCGTTTCGCATTGCCGAGCAGGCGACCGATCGTCGGGGCGCGCTCATGGCGTCTGGCTCCGCGGTCATTCTCGCAGTGCAGTTTTTGATTAACGCGCTGGGCATCCTCAACGTGTTTCCCATGACGGGCAAACCGTTGCCGTTTATTAGCTACGGCGGTTCGTCGATTATTGTGTCGCTCATGCTTGCCGGGTTGATCCTGCGCGTTTCGTACGAGAGCGCCCGCCGCGATGAGTATGACCGCCGCCGTGAGAGCTTTGCCGTTATGGATGAGAGTACCGCCGGCGTGCCCCACGTGCGCGGCGAGCGATCTTCGCGTAACGGTTTTACCGTCCTGGATGGCTCTGCGACCGACCCCGCAGCCCGCCCGCGTCAGCGAACGGCGCCGCAAGGTCGTCCTCAGCGCCCCACTCCTCGCAATGCGGGCGGCGGATATAATCGAATCGATTTGAACTCAGACCCGTCGGCGCGTCTGCGTACCGACGGCCAGGGACCGCGTGTACGAAGGGACTACCATGACCGATAAAATGACCGTTGCTATTGCAGCCGGCGGCACGGCAGGGCACATCAACCCCGCGCTCGCCTTGGCCGAAGAGCTGCGTGACCGTGGCCACCACGTTGTGTTCGTGGGCCAGTCGCGCAAGCTCGAGGGTCGTCTGGTCCCCGAGGCTGGGTTTGATTTTGTGCCCATTACGGTCACGGGCTTCGACCGCTCCCATCCTTGGACGGCGCTGACCTCGCTGTGGCGTGTCAACAAAGCCAAGCGTGCGCTCGCCAGTCATTTCTCAAAGGTCGGCAAGCCCGATGCCGCCATTGGTTTTGGTGCCTATGTCGAGGTTCCGCTGCTGGGGTGGTGCAAGGGCGCGGGCGTTCCGTATCTGCTGCATGAGCAGAACTCTGTTCCGGGCCTGGCCAACAAGATGATGAACTCCCACGCCGCCCGCGTGTGCATCTCGGTGCCGGCAGCGCGTTCGGTCTTTGAGCGCGAAGGTGACCCTGACCACGTGCTCATGACCGGCAACCCCGTACGTCGCTCGGTGATCGAGGGCGATCGCGCTCGCGGCCGCAAGGCACTTGGCGTTCCCGAGGACGCTACGCTGCTGCTCGTCTTTGGCGGTTCACTTGGCGCCCAGCACCTCAACGAGCGCGTGGTTTCGCTCAAAAACGAGCTGCTTTCGCGCAAGAACCTCTATGTGTTGCATTCGACGGGTGCCGACGGCTTTGAGGAGACCGAGCGCGCTTTGGCGCTGACGCCCGAGGAGGCGAAGCGTTACCGCGTCCAGTCTTACATCGACAACATGGGCGATATGCTGGCTGCTGCCGATTTGGTGCTCTCGCGTTCGGGCGCATCGAGCGTGGCCGAGATCGCTGCGCTCGCCGTACCTTCGGTGCTCGTGCCGTATCCGCATGCGACGGCCGACCACCAAACCACCAATGCCCGTTATCTGGTCGACGCCGGGGCCGGCGTGCTCTGCGCCGATGCCGATATCGACGGTTTTGCCTTT
>USCN01000208.1 GCA_900553165.1 uncultured Collinsella sp. | reverse complement strand
GCACCGTAGGTCACATCGAGCTTGGGCAGGGACTCCCCCGCGCGGGCGGCTGCAACGAGGTCGCCCTCAAACCCCTCCGGGATAAAGAACACGCAGTCAGCGCTGCCCTTGGCGCTATTGCTCTTGGAAAGCGCGTCCGCAAGATTGTACATATCGTCGCCGACGCCCGTGACCAGCTCAAAGCGCGAACCCAGATGCTTGGTAAGCGCACGCGAAAGGTCGCTGTCGTCGCGGTCGACCACGATCACGTTGGCATCGTAGGGCTTATACTCGGTGAGCTGCGACGAGTTCCAGCTCACCGATGCCGCGATAAACACACCCAGCAGAGAAATGAACACCGTGTAGATGAGCAGATAGAGCGGGTGCGCGAGCGCCATGCGAAGCGCAGTCTTAAAGGTGCTCATAGCGGCTCCTTCCAAAGATCAGCGTGGCGGCGGCAACGAACAGCAGCGCCATAAGGACCAGCGCGCCGGCGCGAACGGCAAAGGGGCCCAGGTCCTCAAAGAAATACAGGCGGTTGAACATGTCGCAGATGAGCTTGACGGGGTTGAGCCAACACTCGGCCGGGCAGACGCGGGCAACATCGTCGGCAAGCGCCATCGCCGGCTCGCCGTAGAGGCCGGCGAACAGGGCGCACGTGGTGGCGAAGCCCGTGAGGATGCCCGACTTGGACGCCTTGCCGCCCTTAACGGGAAGCGTGCCCACAAAGAGCCCCAGGCCCGTAGCGGCAAGCGCGGATGCTGCACCGCCCAGCAGACACAGCCCCTCTCGCCCGCCGAAGTCGACGCCCACGACCAGCCAATCGCAACCGCCATCGAGGCAAAGGAAACCAGCCACGAGCCCACAAAGATACCGGCCAGCGATGTCGTCTTGGAAAGGCCGCCCACGCAGCGACGTGCGCCAAGGCCGGACAGATTGGGTTGCAAATCGACGACGCTCAAGGCGGCAAACTCGGCGGACATCATCGCGACCAGGCCAAAGAGCGCGTAGTAGTAGATGACCGTACCATCGGGCGTGGTGCGTGTCAGGCTTACGCGGCGGGTGCCACCCGCCTCCGGGTCGGCGAGCGCCGCCGGGTTGTCCTGTGCAATCTGGGCCATGAGCTCGGCATTTTGCGTATACGAGCTTGCTACCGTCTCCAGGATGCTGCGGTCGGTGAGCACCGACGAGGCGCGCGAGCTGTCGTAACTCGATAGCAGCGTGAGTTTGGGCGTGCCCGCGGCGTCGACCGTATAGATGCCCGCGACTTCTCCGGCCTTGAGCGCACGGTTCGCAGCGGTCACATCCTCGCACTCGTGGATCTCGAGCAGTTGATCGTCGCCCTCCTTGGCAAGCGAAGCCGCCACGTCCTTAAAGGTCGAGGCGTCCCAGGCCTCATCCGCTATGACGGCCACCGGCACCGGATTGACCGTGCCGTCTGAGCTCAGATTCGCAAACATAAACATGAACATCGTGGAAAGCGCGATGGGAAAGAGAGCACCCCAGACCCACGTGCTCGGCCGGCGCAGCAGCGCCTTGACCGTGGTGATGATGGTGTTGAACATGGCCGCCCCCTAGTCGCGCAGCTCGCGGCCGGTGATCTCGAGGAACACGTCGTTGAGGGTCGGCGGCTCGCTCCAGACGCGGCCGAGCGCCACGTCGGCGGCGCGCAGCGTGTCGAGGATGTCGACCAGATTGTGCGGACTCGCTTCGCAGGTGCAGACGAGCTCGCCGCCGGAAAGCTCAACGCTGAGCACGTGCTCGAGGGCACGCAGGCGCTCGACCGTGGCGGCCTCGACGGTGCCGACCTCGACGGTCACGCACTCGCCCATCTGAATCATGCGCTTGAGCTCGTCGTTGGTGCCCTGCGCCAGCACGCGGCCGCCGTCCATGATCATGATGCGGCTGCAAATTTGCTCGACTTCCTCCATGTAATGGCTGGTATACACCACCGTGGCGCCTTCGTCGCGCAGGCGGCAGATGCCCTCCAGGATGGCGTCGCGGCTCTGCGGGTCGACCGCCACCGTGGGCTCGTCAAAAAAGATGAGCTCGGGCTTATGCGCGATACCGCAGGCGATGTTGAGGCGACGTGCCAGGCCGCCCGAGAGCTTGCCGGGGCGAAACTTGGCAAAGTCGCTCAGGCCGACAAAGTCGATCGCCTCGTCCACGAGCGCGCGACGGCGCTTGCGGTCGCTGATGTAAAGGCTACAGAAATAGTCGATATTCTCGCGCACCGTGAGCTCGTCGAATACCGCCACCTGTTGCGGCACCACGCCGATGCGGCGCTTGAGGTCGTAGCGGGCGGGCGTCATGGGCTCGCCGAACAGCTCGATGGTGCCTTTGTCGTAGGCGAGCAGCTGCAGAATGCAGTTGATGGACGTGGTCTTGCCCGAGCCGTTGGGGCCCAGCAGGCCAAAGATCTCGCCGGGGGCGATGCTCAGGTTAAAGTGGTCGAGCGCAATAAGATCGTCGTAGCGCTTGACGAGGTTTTCGACGTGGACGATGTCTGTCATGAGTCGGCCCTTCCGTTGATTGCGGCCCGGTACGATTGCATCATCGCAGGAGCCGCCAGCGCGCGCCAGTGAGCTTTGTCACGAATGCGGGGCTTGGCCGCGTGGCCCGCCGGCGCTCCCAATTTACCGTGCGGGAGGAATGTCACGGTTGCGCGGGCGGTCCCTCCACCACACGCGACTTCGCGTACAATACCCGTATGAACAGGCTTTTCGACAAATCGATTGTGCTGGCGTGCTGCATTGCGGCCGCCATGGGTCTTACTGCGGACGCTCGCCTGGTCGCGGCGTTTTGTCTTGGCGTTATTACCACCTCGCTGGCCGAGCTCGCGCAGAAGGATCGCACGTGCCGCACAAGCGAGGCCGCGAGCTACGCCTACATCATCGCGGCCGTCTTCGTGCCGCCGTTTGTGCCGTTTGCGCCTCTCGCCCTCTATGACATCGCGCGACGCGTGCGCCGCGAGCACG
>USCN01000207.1 GCA_900553165.1 uncultured Collinsella sp. | reverse complement strand
CCGACGCCGGCGTCGAAGAGCTCGACGGCCCGCCTCCTGGACTCCAGGTCGTGCTTCACCCTGAGGTCTATACTCATGGAAAACCTCCCATTTCCCGATGTCCAAGAAATGGGAGGCAGTTCACTGTCCCCTTTGTGGTGGTTATGGGTTAGAGCTAGAGCGTGTGGCCGTAGGCGTTGGCGGCCTTGATGGCGGCGGCGAACTTCTCGTCGGTGAAGGGCTCCGGGTTACCCTGCTTCCACTCGTTGGTGGCGTGGACATACTCACACAGCGCCGGGATGTCCGCCTCGGTAAGGCCGACCTGTTCAAGCGTCACGGGCAGCCCCATCTGCTTGTTAAAGGCGGCGTAGTGCTCAAGGTTCTCGGTATCGCCCGTATAGGCAAACAGCACCAGTACGCCCAGGCTCACGACCTCGCCGTGTAGGTAGGAGCCCTCGCGCGGAATGCTGCACGTGGCATTGTAGAACGCATGCGCCACGCTCGAGTTGTAGTAGTAATCGTTTTGGTTGGTCAGGTTGGAGACGTAGCCCGTGTTGACCACGATGCCGAGCGCGATTTGTTTGACGGCCTCGCTTGACAGGTTCTGGCGCACGTCCTCAAGACCCTGAGCGCCGTAGGTAAACAGCGGCTCGGAGCAGGTGTGGGCGAGTGCCAGGCCAAGGCCTGCCGTGTGCTCCAAGTTGCCGGCGCTCGTGGCGTACTCGACCTCGGGCTGCTTGGACAGGGCATCGCCCACGCCGGCCCAGAAGTACTCCGCCGGAGCTTCGGCGATGATCTTGGGGTTGATGAAGATGTGCGCCGGTCGGTTGGGGTACGAATAGCCCTCGAGCGAGCCGTCGTCGTTGTACACGACGGCAATGTCGGTCGCGGCGGAGCAGTTAGAACAGATCGTCGGGACGGTGAAGACGATCTTCTTGAGCTCGATGGCTGCGGTCTTGACGGTGTCGAGTGCCTTGCCGCCGCCACATGCGATGAGCACGTCGGCTTCCTGGCAGGCAGGGGAGTTCACGACCTTGGCGATATTGGCACGCGTACTGTTGGTGCCATAGACGCGCGTCTCCAGAACCTCGACATCGGTACCTTCAAGCGCCGCCTCGATGCCCGGCAGCGCCGCAGCCAGGGCTCGCTTGCCGCCAATGATGGCGACTTTCTTCGCGCCGTACTCCGCCAGTGCAGTTGGCAGCTCGGTAAAGCAATCCTCGCCAACGGTGTAGTCGCTCATTCCAATCGTGCGCATAGCAACCTTCTTTCGTTCGATAAAGTGCTTTCAGGTATTTTGCTCCTAGAGAAGGGCTGTAATAGCGAGAAATTTCGAACGTATAAAACCAGTGTTGAGGGTTTTTCGCCGGCGCGGAACGTGCTAGCATACTCCGCATAAGCGTTGATGGGGACGAGTAGTCGGCCGTCCGCATGCTACAGAGAGCGGGGAGCGCTGAGAACCCGTGCATGCGACCGATGAAAATCACCCCGGAGCTGCGGTCCCAACGGACGTGCCGCGCAGGTTCGTCTTAGTAGACATCGCCGAGATGGTCGTCGATACAGGCCAGCCGAGTAACGGATGCGAGCGCGCGAATACGCGGGCGAGGGCATCTAAGCTGGGTGGTTAAGCGAAGAGCTTTTGCGGGCGTGCAGCCCGTTTTGTGGCGCTTCGTCCCAGCTTGCAGGGACGGGCGCTATTTTTGGTGCCCATCGGGCGTGCGCGCCCACGACATGAAAGGGGTACCGTGGCAAACGAGTACAAGCAGACGATGAATCTGCCCAAGACCGGTTTTCCCATGCGTGCCGGTCTTTCCAAGTCCGAGCCCAAGCGACTCAAGGACTGGCAGGACAACAAGGTCTACGAGCAGGTTCTGAAGAAGAACGAGGGTCACAAGAAGTTCGTGCTGCACGACGGTCCTCCGTACGCCAACGGTCCGATCCACATCGGCCATGCCATGAACAAGATCTCCAAGGACATGATCAACCGTTACTGGATGATGCAGGGCTGCGAAGTTCCCTATGTCCCCGGTTGGGACTGCCACGGTCAGCCGATCGAGCACAAGGTCGAGGAAAAGCTCGGCACCGAGAAGTTCAACCAGACCTCCACGGCCAAGATCCGCGAGCTTTGCAACGAGTTCGCTGTCGAGAACATCGAGCTCCAGAAGGCCGGCTTCCGTCGCTTGGGCGTGCTTGGCGACTGGGACAACCCGTATCTGACGCTCTATCACCAGCACGACGCCGCCGACATCGAGGTCTTCAAGGCCATGTTCGATAAGGGCATGATCTATCGCGGTCACAAGCCGGTTCACTGGTGCAAGCACTGCCACACCGCGCTGGCCGAGGCCGAGATCGAGTACTCCGACGAGACGAGCCCGTCCATTTTCGTGCGCTTCGAGATGACTTCCAAGCCCGCCGGCCTCGAGAACTTCGACGGCCCGGTTGACTTCATCATCTGGACGACCACGCCGTGGACCATCCCTTCCGACCAGGCCGTTTCCCTCAAGCCCGGCGCCGCCTATGTCGCCGTTGAGCATGATGGCCGTGCCGAGGTCATGCTCGAGGACCTGGCTCCCAAGTGCTGCGAGGAGTTTGGCTGGGAGTACACCCCGGTTATGGTTGACGGCAAGCCCTATGTGGTCCCCGGCGAGACCTCCCACCACATCCACTACAAGCAGCCGATCTTTGACGGTGTTGAGGGCGTGGCGTTGCTGGCCGATTACGTCGGTGTCGATGACGGTACCGGTATCGTCCACAACTCTCCCGGCCACGGCGTCGACGACTACTTCGCCTGCCTCAAGGAGGGCATCACCGACATTTGCATGCCGGTCGATGACGACGGCAAGTTCTACACCGGCGAGGAGTTTGGCACCGGTGGCCCCTTCAGCGGTATGGATACCGATGAGGCCAACCCGCACATCATCGAGTTCCTGCGCGAGCGCGGCACCCTGGTCCTCGAGAAGAAGATCACGCACAGCTATCCGCACTGCTGGCGCTGCAAGCACCCGGTGCTCTTCC
>USCN01000206.1 GCA_900553165.1 uncultured Collinsella sp. | reverse complement strand
GGGCGACGTGCTCGTGACCCCGGGCTTCCGCGAGGCATATCCGTACGGCCTCAAGCGCGACGAGCAGATGCCGCCGCTTGAGCAGGGCGACACGGTCGACGTGTTCGACATTAAGCTCGAGGCCAAGCAGACCGAGCCGCCCGCGCGCTACAGCCAGGGCAAGCTCGTGCAGGAGATGGAAAAGCGCGGCCTGGGCACCAAGTCCACGCGCGCGAGCATCATCGAGCGCCTGTATGCCGTGCGCTATCTCAAAAATGATCCCGTTGAGCCGAGCCAGCTGGGCATCGCCATCATCGACGCGCTGTCGCAGTTTGCCCCGCGCATCACGAGCCCCGATATGACCAGCGAGCTCGACGGCGACATGACCCGCGTGGAGCGCGGCGAGGATACCGAAGAGCATGTCGTGACACACTCGCGCGCGCTGCTGGCCGGCGTGCTCGACGAGCTGCTCAAGCATACGCAGGAGCTGGGCGACGCCATCAGCGACGCCGTCACGGCCGATGCGCGCGTGGGCGCCTGCCCCAAGTGCGGCAAGGACCTGGTTATGAAGACGAGCGCCAAGACCCGCGGCAGCTTTATCGGCTGCATGGGTTGGCCCGACTGCGACGTGACCTATCCGGTGCCGAGTGGCGTCAAGGTGAGCCCGCTCGAGGGCGAGGCCGCCGTGTGCCCCGAGTGCGGCGCGCCGCGCATCAAGTGCCAGCCATTCCGCCAGAAGGCCTTCGAGATCTGCGTGAACCCCACGTGCCCCACCAACTACGAGCCCGATCTTAAGGTGGGCGAGTGCAAGGTGTGTGCCGAGGCCGGACGTCACGGCGACCTGATCGCGCACAAGAGCGAGAAGAGCGGCAAGCGCTTTATCCGCTGCACCAACTACGATGACTGCGGCGTGAGCTATCCGCTGCCGGCGCGCGGCAAGCTCGAGGCGACGGGCGAGACCTGCCCCGAGTGCGGCGCCCCCATCGTGGTGGTCAACACGGCGCGCGGTCCGTGGCGTATCTGCGTCAACATGGACTGCCCGACCAAGGAGAAGAAGCCCGCCCGCGGTCGCAAGACCACAACCAAGGCGAGCACGGCAAAGAAGACGACGGCTAAGAAAGCCACTGCCGCCAAGAAGACGACCGCGAAGAAGTCGACTGCCAAGAAAGCAGCCGCCGACAAGTAACGGCGCAGTCGAAACATTGCCCAAAAAAACGAGCGAGGACCCCGCGATCCTCGCTCGTTTTTTTGACCGGCAGTTAGGGACGTTCCTTTTCTGCCGGCAGTTTAGGAACGTCCCTAACTGCCGGCTCGGGAACGACAAAGCGCTAGTTCACCTCGACAGGCTTAGCGCCGGGATAGCGCTCCTCAAAGTCTAGGCGGTACTTATTGTCATTGGTGCCCGCCACGTTGTCGCGCGACAGCGGCGCCACGATCTCATTCTTGTGGTCCGCAGGCTTGGCGTATTTCAGGCTGATCTCCCAGGCATCACAGATTGCGTCAATGCGGTGATCCAGGTCGTCGTACAGGGCGATGATATCCTTCCAGGAGCTGTAGTTCTTGGAGCTCGTCGGGACGTCCAGGTCCTCGACGATGTCGTAATACTGCTCGATGGTGTCCTCCGTGCGCTCGGCGACGTCGGCGAGATTTTGACGGGTGGTTCGATCCTCTTCCAGATAGTTGCCGTTGAAGTTCTGCGCGCAGCCACGGACCTGGCTGTCGAGATCTTCGAGCAAGTCGTAGTATTCGCTCAGGCGACGGTAGAGGTTCTGCTCGGAGAGCGTTGCTTCGCCGCCATCCTCGTCGTCATCGTCATCATCGTCGTACAGGCTGTTGGGATTGCCGAGAGGCTTTAGGTCATCGTCGTCGACGTCATGGTGCAGCTTAGCTACCTCGGCAGTCGTCTGCGTGGCGGCGTTGTCGAACGGTCTGATCGCAAAGAAGATGACCAGGGCGATGATGATCGCCACCAGCACAACGATAACGGCGATAAGCGGCCCGGTGCCGCTCTTTTTGGGAGCGGGGGTCTGTGGCGAAGCGGGCGCGTATGCGGGAGCCGGCTGCTGTTGGGGCGAGCCGCTCGCGACGGGGATGCGCTGCGTGGTCTCGACGGCTTCGGTCCTTGCGGCGGGGTCGGGGCTATAGGCGAGGGGGTCGTCCGCCTTGGCTTGCGGCGTATCAAGGGAGCCGGTCTGCTCAAAAGCGGGCTGGCTATCGCTCGCGGCTGTTTGCTCAACGGGTGCACCGCACGAGGTGCAGAACTTGGCATTATCTTCAAGAAGCTTGCCGCACGAGGCGCAATACCGAGACATTGCCACTCCTTTCGCCACATTTCAATGCAATACGACGATTATACCCAGCATCCAAAATTCCCCATCATACGTTGCGGTGAAATAGGGACTGTTTGGCGGTCTCAGAGCTTCAATCAGTCCCTATTTCACCGCAACTTTGGAAAGGCGCCTTTAGCCATTGGGGACGTGCCGAGCACTGGGGTATCATGGCTTGGTTGCTATAACTCGCATTTACGCGCCTTGTAGGAAGGGGCTGCGCCCATGGCTTTTGAGCCTGCTCAACATAGCTTTATCACGCTCGAGGGCGTCGACGGTGCCGGCAAGTCCACGCAGGCGCGCCTGCTTGCCCGTGCGCTCGACCTTGCCGGCTACCAGGTTGTGACCCTGCGTGAGCCGGGCGGCACTGCCATCAGCGAAAAGATTCGCGCCCTGCTGCTCGACCCTGCCAACACGACGATGGGCGATACCTGCGAGCTGTTGCTCTACGAGGCTGCGCGTGCCCAGCTGGTGCACGAGGTCATCGCGCCCGCCCTCGCTGCCGGCAAGGTGGTCCTGTGCGATCGCTTCTACGATTCCACGACCTGCTACCAAGCGTTTGCCGATGGCCTCGATCGCCAGATAGTGCGCGACGCCAACAACCTGGCCGTCGCGGGTACGCACCCGGCGCTCACACTCGTCTATCACATCGCGCCCGAGCAGGCGGCGCTGCGCATGGCAGCCCGTGGCGCGGCAG
>USCN01000205.1 GCA_900553165.1 uncultured Collinsella sp. | reverse complement strand
CGTCTGCCGCATCGCTGCTGCCACCGCAGCCGCGGCGGTCGTAGGCAATTACGCGGTAGTTGTGGCTGAGCTCACAAGCGATACCGTCGAAAAATGTGCCGTCGACACAAGCGCCGTGCACGCACACCAAGGCAGGAGCATCAGGCGACACATCCGGGCCGGCATATTCGCGACAGGCAATCGTGGTGCCCGCATTCTCGACCGTAAAATCCATGTTGTGCCCCCATCATCAATGCTCATCCAGCTGCACGTCAGTGCGGTTGGATGGACCCGCATTGCCTTACGCCTTGTTAACAGATTAACTGTACCCGACCTGAGGCTTTTCATGGCACGGCATAATGAGCGACGTGAAAAAACGAAACTTGTAAAGCAAGAGCCCACACCTTGCTTTGGAGCCGATGCTATGCTTAGGCACAATTGTCTTGAGGAGCATATGCCTATGTCTACGTTTTTGAATGCCAGCCCCATCTTTGGGCCCGTTCGCAGCCGTCGCCTTGGTCTCTCGCTCGGCGTCAACATGATGCCGGCCAGCGGCAAAATCTGCACGTTCGACTGCATTTACTGCGAAAACGGCCTCAACGCCGAGCGCCCCTGCCATGAGCCGTACAACACAGCTGCCGTGGTACTCGACGCGCTCGAGGCAAAGCTGCGCGAGATGGCAGCCGAGGGCGAGCTCCCCGATGTGATCACCTTCGCAGCCGCACCGGAGTTTCCCCAGGCGATTGCCGGCGCCGTCGCGCTGCGCGATCAGCTGGCCCCAAACTCCAAAATCGCCGTGCTCTCCAACGGTACGCGCGCCGACCGCCCCGAGGTGCACGATGCGCTCATGATGGTCGACGACAACATCCTCAAGCTCGATACGGTCGATCCGGCATTTATCCAGCTGCTCGACCAGCCTGTTGGCCCCTACGACGTCGAGCACCAGATTGAGACGTTCGCAAGCTTTGACGGTCACGTTATTATCCAGACGATCTTTTTGACCGGTGAGTATCTGGGCAAGCCCATCGACAACACCGGCGAGGAGTACGTTGCCCCCTGGCTCGCGGCACTTGAGCGCATTCGCCCACAAGAAGCGACCATCTACACGGTGGCTCGCGAGACGCCGGTCGCCGGCCTTGCCAAAGCAGCGCCCGAGGCCCTCGACGCCATCGCCGCGCGCGTGCGCGCCCTCGGCATTCCCTGCCAGGTGAGCTACTAGCAAAACCACGCAACAGCTAGTGCCCGCCACCCCGCTCCATCAGTTGCGGTGATATAGTTCCGATTTATGCTGTTAAACAGCTTAAATCGGAACTATATCACCGCAACTTTTATGGACGCGTGGGTGGGCTATACTAGCTGCGGATGAAAGGAAGTTAGCCATGTATGACAAAGAACCCGTACCTGGCCGCAACGACGCTTGCTGGTGCGGCAGCGGCAAAAAATATAAGAAATGCCATAGCGCCTTTGATGAGCGCCTCGAGCGCTTGTGGGAAGAGGGCTGGGAGGTTCTGCCCCGCACGCTCTACAAGACGCCCGCCGATATCGAGGGCATCAAGCGCTCGGCCGCCATCAACGTGGGTGTGCTCGATTACGTAGGCGAGCATATCGCCGCAGGCATGACCACCAACCAGATCGACCAGATGATCTACGACTTCACCGTCGAGCACGGCGGCACGCCGGCCGACCTCAACTACGAGGGCTACCCCAAAAGCGTGTGTACCTCGATCAATGATGTGGTCTGCCACGGTATCCCCTGCGATACGGACGTGCTGCACGAGGGCGACATCATCAACGTGGACTGCTCCACGATCCTGGACGGTTACTTTAGTGATTCGAGCCGCATGTTCTGTATCGGCGAGGTCTCGGCCGAGCGCCAGCGCCTGGTCGACGTCACCCGCGCCAGCGTGGAGGCGGGCCTGGCAGCCGTTGTCCGTGATGGCCGAAGCCGTGCAAAAGACGGTCGAGGACGCCGGCTTTAGCGTGGTGCGCGAGTACGGCGGACACGGCATCGGTAAGGAGTTCCACGAGGACCCGTTTGTGGGCTTTACCACCGAAGCACCCGATGTGGACACCATCATGGCCCCGGGCATGGTCTTTACCATCGAGCCCATGGTCAATGCCGGAGCGCCCGACATCAAGATTAGCAAGGGTGATGGTTGGTGCGTGCGCACCAAGGACGGTAGCGATTCGGCTCAGTGCGAGGTGCAGCTCGTGGTGACCGAGGACGGTTACGAGCTGCTGAGCTGGTAGCCGTGGATGCGCCGGGCTTCGCGATGGATATGTTAACCATCGCAAAGCCCGGCGTTTTTATAGCGTTTTGCCTGATAAAACCTGCCAAAATAAACCTGCCCCTTTTGGTAGGTCGAGCGGAGAGGACTGCTTGTGAACATCCTGGTTTTGCTGCCCGTCAACGACCGTCATCGTGCAATTCTTGAGTCGAGCGCTCCGGGCGAGGACTTTATCTACACGAGCGCCGACGCCGCCACGCGCGAGCAGGTCGCCGATGCTGACGTGATCTTGGGCAACATCGACCCTGACATGCTCACGGCATGCGAACATCTCCAGCTGTTGCAATTGCAGACCGCTGGCTATGACGATTACTTGGCCGCCGGCACCGTGCCGGCCGACGCCAAATTGTCTTGCTCGGTGGGCGCCTACGGCCAGGCCGTAAGCGAGCACATGTTTGCCATGGTCCTTTCCATGATGAAGCGCCTGCCCGGCTATCACAACTTGCAGCGCGAGCATCGCTGGGAGGATTTGGGGCCGGTCACCTCGCTCAAAAACGCCAATGTGCTGGTGCTGGGCGCGGGCGATATCGGCGGCCACTTCGCCACGCTCTGCCGCAACATGGGCGCGCACGTCCGCGGCATCAAGCGCCATCCACTCGTCTACCCCATTGTGTTTGAGGACATGGACGGCATGGACGCCCTGTCCGAGCGCCTGGCCGAGGCTGACATCGTCGCATCCTTTATGCCCAGCACACCCGAGACCCGCGGCCTGGCGAACGCCGAGTTCTTCGCCGCGATGAAACCGGGCGCCTTCTTTGCCAAC
>USCN01000204.1 GCA_900553165.1 uncultured Collinsella sp. | reverse complement strand
ATTGGACTGATGATTCTGTTCTGTGCGTTTGAGATTGTGTCACAGGTAAGGGATAACCGGTCCTTATGAGTTGAATTACGCGCGTGCGGATATAAAGGTTGGCATGTTAAGCTGGTCGTTTTCTCGTTCTGGGACATTTGCAGTAGGATGAGTGGGACTAGGCGCGCTGCGGTGTGATGGTTGAGACTTGTATCGCTGCAATTCCGCTGATGCACATTTTGCTATTGGGCTTGAAGGTGGGACCGACAGGCCTTTGTTTGGGATGTTCTGGTCGTCCAACGCGTGTTGCACGGCTTTATATTGTTACGCTCGTTCGGCGCTCCGTTGGAGCATTTCCGGGTTTGTCGGCATCATGACTTGACCAAGTGACACGCTTGCCGGGACGGTTGTAACGCCGCGCCGGTTCCGTGTGCTCCTTCGTTGTTGGCCTGTCCAGCCGGGGGCGGATTCGGCCTCATGTTGTGGCGCACGGCCTTCAGGGGCTTCCCCTGGCGAGCTATGTTCGTCCGTATGGGTAAGGGTCGGTTTGAGCTGACAATCCCGTGCCGGAAGAGGCTTGCACCATGCGTACGATGATAGAGATTGAGTGGCTGGACGGCCGTATGACGAAGGTGCCGGAGCTCGTCCTGGGCGATGCGTTCGGCGAGAGCGTCCAGGCGGAGCTCGATTTCGGGTTCGATGACGTGTCGGAGGGCCTTTGGGTCGAGGTGCGCCATCACGAGCCGGATGAGGGCTCGGGCGGCGACCCGCGCGGGAGGGCTGCGCGCTGTACGCGGACTGCCGGTGCAGCCTGGTCGAACCGTCGGACCTCGAGCGCGTCTTCTGCATCCTTTACGAGGGGCAGCCGAGGGTCTGCCGCGTCGCGGGGGAGCTAGGGGTCCCCGTGTCGGCGGTGAACGCGGCCGCTGCGTGGGAATCCGGGATGGGGGCGGGTTTCGAAACGCCTGCGGAGGGGAGAACCCCGTTGGGCGGGGACTATTCGTGATGCTACTGGCGTTGAGTTTTGAGCGATTGCGTTTGGCGTTACAGCGCCAAAATCCCCAGATGCTCAAGCAAGATCTTAAGCCCGATGAGGATGAGCACGATGCCGCCCACGATGGTGGCAGGTTTTTCGTAGCGCGCGCCAAAGGTGTGGCCGATCGCTACGCCGGCGATGGAGAAGATAAACGTTGTGACGCCGATAAGCGATACAGCGGGAACGATGTCAACCGAGAGCGCCGCAAATGAGATGCCTACGGCTAGGGCGTCGATTGAGGTGGCGATGGCGAGGATCAGGTACTCGCCCAGGTCAATCTTTTCGGCATCCTTGCCGTCGCCTTCATTCTCGTCCTCGGTAAAGGCTTCCCACAGCATTTTGCCGCCGATAAAGGCCAAAAGGATAAAGGCGATCCAATGGTCGATGGGTCCGATGATGCCCATGAATTGACTGCCAAGCGCCCATCCGATTACGGGCATGCCGGCCTGAAAGCCGCCAAAGAACAGGCCGAGCACCGCGGCGACTTTAAGGTCGATCTTCTTCATGCCAAGGCCCTTGCAGATGGATACGGCAAAGGCGTCCATCGAAAGGCCAACGGCGAGCAGCACGAGCTCTGCGAGTCCCATAGTCTGACTCCCTCTCTGCGGGCGGGCCCGCGTGTACCTCTTGGGGGAGTAACAAAAAAGACCCGTGGCGTACGCGTTGCGCGCACAGCCACGAGTCTCGTTCATTAAGGCAAGCCAGGCCGCATCGGCCAGTGTGTTGACTTACCGCGCCACCGGAGGCGAACCCGGTCACGCGACTACTCCCTCATTCATGTGAATCCCGATGCTACCACATAAGCAGCTCATTTGGGTTGGGGCTCTTTTGACTACCCCAGCGGTGTTCGCTCATTCTGTAAGCATCGGATTTCGCAAGCGCTGCGGGGGCAAACCGTGAGAAACTATTTAGCGTTTATGGAGCGTATACGATGGGAGCGATGCCTTGGATAAGAACGAGCTGCAAAAGCGTATGGAACAGGCTATTCGCCTGACTGCCCCCGGCCAGCCGATCCGCACCGCCCTCGACATGATCATTGCTGGTCACCTGGGCGCTCTTATTTGCGTCGGCGACACCGAAAACGTACTCGCTGCCGGTAACGACGGCTTCCCGCTCAACATTTCGTTTACCTCGAACCGCCTGTTCGAGCTTTCCAAGATGGACGGTGCCATCGTCATCGACGGCGACCTCACCCAGATCCTGCGCGCCAACTTCCACCTCAATCCCGATCCCTCGCTTGCCACGAGCGAGACGGGCATGCGTCACCGCACCGCCGCTCGCATGTCGGTGCTCACCGATGCCATCGTGATCTCGGTCTCGGCCCGTCGTGCCGTCGTCAACGTGTACGTTCACGGCAAGAGCTACGAGATCCAGCCCGTCACCACTATCATGAGCTCGGTCAACCAGCTCGTCGCCACGCTCCAGACCACCCGTCAGTCGCTCGATCGCTCCCTGCTGCGCCTGACGGCCCTCGAGCTCGACGACTACGTTACGCTCGCCGACATTACCGGTATTTTCTCGAGCTTCGAGATCATGCAGCAGGCAAAGACCGAGCTTAAGGATTGCATCGTCAAGCTGGGCAACCAGGGCAAGCTCGTGCAGATGCAGCTCGAGCAGCTCGCCGGCTCCAGCATGGATACCGAGTACGACCTGATGATTCGCGACTACGCGAGCGATTCCTCCGAGGCAAACGCCGAGAAGATTCGCGCCGAGCTTGCTCGCATGACGCCTAAGGACCTGTCCGACCCACAGCATGTGGCGGCGGTTCTGGGTTACGACGACCTGGACGAGGACTCTGTCATGACGCCGCTGGGCCTGCGCACGCTTTCGCGCGTGTCCGTCGTGCGCGACGGCGTGGCCGAGAAAATCGTCGACGAGTACGGCTCGCTGCAGGAGCTCATGGACGACATCAGCGAGGATCCGGAGCGCCTGGGCGACTTTGGCGTCAACAACCCTGCTATTCTTGCGGACTCGCTGTACCGCATGAAGGGCACCAAACAGGGGAACGCATAATGGCGCCCGTATGCGCCGTGGTCGTTGCCGGCG
>USCN01000203.1 GCA_900553165.1 uncultured Collinsella sp. | reverse complement strand
GCGGGCCCGCGCGTGATACGATGGTTCACGGTACATTAACCAGCACGATCAATCCGAAAGGAGCCTGCGTCATGGAGCGTCCCAGCGCATGGAAAAAGTACACGCCACAGCAGATCGAGGAGCTCGAGGAGCTTTGCCGCGGCTATAAGCAGTTTTTGAGTGAGAACAAGACCGAGCGCCTGTGCGTCAAGGCCGGTATCAAGATGGCCGAGGAGGCGGGCTACGTCAATCTGGAGACCGTGATCGCCGAGGGCCGCGCGCTCAAGGCCGGCGACAAGGTGTACGCCGCCAATCACGGCAAGGACCTCATGCTCGTCAACCTGGGCACCGCCCCGCTCGAGCAGGGCTTTAACATCCTGGGCGCCCACGTGGACTCGCCGCGCCTGGACCTCAAGCAGAACCCCGCCTTCGAGGCCGGCGACATGGCTTATCTCGACACGCACTACTATGGCGGCGTCAAGAGCTACCACTGGGTCGCTTCCCCGCTCGCACTCGTGGGCGTCATCTGCAAAAAGGACGGCACCACCGTCGACATCAACATCGGTGACAAGGCCGACGACCCGGTCTTTACCATCTCCGACCTGCTGATCCACCTCTCGAGCGAGCAGATGGCCAAGCCCGCCAAGGACGCCGTCGACGCCGAGATCCTCGACGTGATCGTGGGCGGCCGCCCCGTCAAGTTTGACGAGGACGACAAGGACGCTCCCAAGGAGCCCGTCAAGCAGATGTTCCTGGATATCCTCAAGGAGCAGTACGACGTCGAGGAGGAGGACTTCCTCTCCGCCGGCCCCGCCCGTGACATGGGCCTCGACCGCTCCATGATTCTGGGCTATGGCCACGACGACCGTGTCTGCGCCTATCCGTCCATGCTCGCCCAGATCAACGTCGCCAACGTGGAGCGCACGAGCATCACACTCATCGTCGACAAGGAGGAGATCGGTTCCGTGGGTGCCACCGGCATGACGAGCCGCTTCTTCGAGAACACCGTCGCCGAGATCATGACGCTCGCCGGCGAGGATAGCCCGCTGGCCCTGCGCCGCGCCCTCACCCGCTCGCGCATGCTGTCCTCGGACGTGTCCGCCGGCTTCGACCCGGGCTATGCCGGCAAGTTCGAGACCAAGAACGCAGCCTTCATGGGTCGTGGCCTGTGCTTTAACAAGTACACGGGCAGCCGCGGCAAGGGCGGCTCTAACGACGCCGACGCCGAGTATGTGGCCCTCATCCGCGACATCATGGACGAGGCAGGCGTGGACTTCCAGACTTGCGAGCTCGGCCGCGTCAACGCGGGCGGCGGCGGCACCATCGCCTATATCATGGCCAAGTACGGCATGAACGTCATCGACTCCGGCGTTGCCGTCCTGTCCATGCACGCCCTGTGGGAGGTCGCCAACAAGGCCGACATCTACGAGGCCTACCGCGGCTACAAAGCCTTCCTCGAGCGCGCCTAACCAACCCTTCACCAGTTGCGGTGAAATACGGACTAACCTGGCCCATAAACAGCCAAAACAGACCGTATTCCACCGCAACTTCCTTTTTGGCAGAGGAGAGTCCATGCTGCAGGTCATCATTTCGCCCGCCAAGCAGATGCGCGCGGCCCAAGATGCTTTTGAAGTCCTGGGCATTCCACCTTTTGTGCACGAGACGGCTCGCCTCCACCGCGCACTGCTAGATATCGAGCGGAATGAAGGCAGCTGCGGTCTGCAGGCGCTATGGAACGTGAGTGACAAACTGCTGGGGCCTTGCCTCAACACCCTGCATGAGTTTGGGCCCATCCTGAAAAACGGCGATCTCGACAATCCCGCACTCGCCCGTCACCTCTCCCCTGCTGTCATGTCCTATCACGGCATTCAATACCAGAGCATGGCGCCCGAGGTGATGGATTCCGCGCAGCTCGCCTGGCTGCAAGACCATCTGTGGATCCTCTCCGGCCTCTACGGGTGCGTTCGTCCCTTTCATGCCGTCGAACCGTATCGGCTGGAGATGGGCGCGAAGCTCGCCGTTGACGATGCCCGAGACCTCTACGCGTTTTGGAACGACAAGCTCGCGCGGGCCATCGCTCCGGCGGGCTCCAACGCTACGATCGTCAACCTCGCCAGCGTAGAGTATGCCAAAACCGTTCTGCCCCACCTCGCGGGCGACGCCACGGCCGTCACATGCCTCTTTGGCGAGGGTATCCGCAACGGGAAGCCCATCCAACGGTCGACCGCCAGCAAAAAGGCGCGCGGCTCCATGGTGCGGTGGATGGCAGAAAACAAGCTCGAGGATGCAAGCGAACTTACCGCATTCAACATCGGCTATCGGCACATCCCCGAGCTTTCAGACAAAAACACCCTGGTTTTCATGAACGCGCAGGCACAATAGGCCCGCCGTTTCCAAACACCCCGTTACTCCTCCAAGCCATCGGCCTTTGCAATCTCGCTCGTCGAGCCATCTTGGTAGGTAATCTTGACATGCTCAACCTCGGACACCGCAACACCCGTCGGAGGCTCCAGGCGCCATTCCGTCAGCGCAATGTCCATGGTCGTGGGAACGTCCCCCTGATCTTTGAGCTCGACCGACAGCGTCTTAAGCGACGCATCGAAGGTCACGCGCTCGATCTCTTCACCAGGAATGGAGCCACCGCTCAGCTGCAGCTGCACAAACTCGTCGCGCGGATACCAATAGTCGCCCGGCGCGGCCACCGTGTTACCACCAGCGACCTTCACCGCCATGATCGGCAGGGCATCGTCGGCCTCAAACTCCCAGGCAGCGCCGCCGCGACCCCCAAACGTCCAAATACAAAAGGCAATCACCAGCACGGCAAGCACCGCAAAGCCAATCGCGACAAGGCCATGGTGCGCACGGCTTTCCTCGGCCGATACATCCCATTGCGTCTCTCGATATAGATGCTTGTCTCCCATGTTCGCCTCCCCACAGGCACGCTCGTTGGCCCAATCGTACCCATTCAGGCTATACTTGAGCCCATGACATAACGGGGAGCTTGCAGGACAGGACGGCAGGCTGAGACTGGGCGCGCCCGCCCTGACCCGCGAACCTGATATGGGTAATGCCAACGAAGGGAGCCGTGCCAATGAGC
>USCN01000202.1 GCA_900553165.1 uncultured Collinsella sp. | reverse complement strand
CGCCACTTGCCAGTTGTTGTTGGGCGCTGCCCTTAAGAATATGGCGCACGATGGCGCGCCCCACGGGATTATCGAGCTTCTTCATCAGCGCGCCCGCATCGCCCGCCGAAACCGGCTTGCCCGAACCGCACAGATGCACATGCATATTGATGAGGCCTGGCATGAGATACGCACCTGCCAGGTCGATAACCTCGGCACCCGCAGGCGCCTGCGCCACAGCACTCGGCCCCATCCACGTGATGACACCGCGCTCAACGGCCACGGCCATATCGGGCTGCGGCTCCATATGTTTCGAGCCATCCAGGACGGTCGCATTGATAAACAACGTGGAACGATCGGCAGACGCCATATCGAGCTCCTCCCTCACGATTAACTTGAACATTTGTCCATTATCACCTAATGCTGCGACCTAAAGTCGAACATATCGGTTAACGGAGGGACGAGAGGATGTGGGGGACGGAATACGTTGCAGTCCCACCCCAGCGACACCAGGGAAATGTCTCGATCTGTAACAGATACAGGGTTGTTGGGCCCCTTGCTGTTACAGATCAAGACATTCGGTCGACGCTTCACCGGTTTGTCTCGATCTGTAACAGTTACGAGCTCAAATAACCTCTAAACGTTACAGATTGAGACAAAACCTCTCAGCGCCCATACCACTGGCGTCTCCACTCCTCAGCCAATTTCGCCTGCCGAGGAATACCCGCCAGCCTCATTTTCTCGACAAGCTTCCCCGGGTCTTTGAGTTCGTTAAACGTAAACCTCAGTACTTTATGTCCGAGCATCGTCAGATGGGACTCTCGCTGACGTTCTGCCACGAATGGGTCGACCGGCTCCCGACCTTCGCCGTTCTGCAAGGTGTACTTCCCCTTTCCGTCGAGCTCGCCGATGACACACGTCCCGTCCACGAGCCGCCAAAAATAGTCGACGCGAAACACCTGGCTCGGATCGAGCGGGTCGCGAAACTCCACCTGCAGCTCCGGAACTGGAAAGCCGTACGCAATAAAGAACGCTCGGAACCGAGACTCGCCGCCGTTTTCGGACAGCCCGTCCGCATACGACGCAATCACCTGTGCCCTGCGATACCCTCGCCTGCCCTCGCAATCGACGCGGAGGCGCTCGCACAAATCCCCACGTGATACGCCTTTCGCCCGCAGTGCAGAATCGGCAATCGCCAACCCGTAGGAGAACGGCGCACGCAGCAAGCAATCCTCCACCGTGCGCCAAAACGACGTCACCCGCACGCCGTCGACGCGCTCGAGCGCGCCCGCCATCTGCGGACGCAACAACCTGCACCCGCCGCTCAACGTCACCGAACAGCAAGTCTTAACAAGGAAACGCGGCCCGAGCAGATCATTCGGCACCTCCAGACCCCATATCAGCGCGGCGTCATATCCCCAAAACGCCCAATCGGGATGAAATTCCGCAAGCCCTTTGATAGTCCTCAGCGCTCGCTCCGCCGGCGTCAATGCATCCCAATCATGCTGAAAACAGAACAGGTACGGCTCGGGCTCCGCGATATCGTCGGTTCCAACATGGCGTCGCAGCCACATGAGCTCGGTATTGTCATGCGTTGCGAGCAGCGCACCTTGCTTGGCCGTCTCCGTGAGCCGCGCGAGCATCCTATTCCGCGCCAACGTGTTGCGAGTCGTATGTTTGTGTTTGAGAACGGTATTAGACACTTTCATCACCACCACGTCAGACAAATGGACCATCGTCACCGTGCCTCCGCTGGCAAATGTCTTGATCTGTAACAGGAAGACAGTCTTTGAGCCTCTAGTTGTTACAGAACAAGATCTTTCGGCAGCCGCCAACCTTCCGTCTCAATCTGTAACAGTTAGACGTTCTCCAGCCCCCAAACGTTACAGATTTAGACAAACCAGCGGCGCCCAAGCGTTCGTCTCGATCTGTAACAGGTAGACCGGTTTTTATCCCTAAACGTTACAGATTGAGACAAAGTCAGGGCTGTAGGGCGACACCAGTCACATCCCCTACTCCCACTCCTGCTCGTAGATGTTGAGGGACTTTACGTAGCGCCCCTGGGCGCCCATGATGTCGCGGACCAGGCGCAAAAAGAAGCTGATACGCGAGGTGTCGAAGCCATCTTCTAGGTCTTCCGGATGGACGGCGCCGGGCCCGTCGATCGCCGTATCGCTCAGGCGCGCTATGTCGTAGAGGTAGAGCTGCCCCGCCGTCAGCCAGACATCGTCGACGCAGGCGAGGCGCACCGCAATCGCACCGTCGCTCCAATGCTCCTTTTGCACGATATGCGGGTCGTAGACATCAAAGCGACGGTCGGTGCGCGTATCCTTCAGCGCAACCGTGCCGTTCGCAGGATCCTTGCCCAAAATGCCAAAGCGCGAGAAATACTGTGTGTCGCGCACCTGCTCGAGCCGCTTGAGCGAGGCAGGCGAAAGCGATGCCGGTGGCTCGTCAACATACAGCTCGAGCAGCGTCTTGCCATGGCGATAGGGGCGCTCGAAGAGCAGCCAATCGGTAAATGCCATGTTGTAGGCCATGATTTCGTTTTGGGAAGGCTCGGTGCAATAGCCGAGCCACGGGTCGACAATGATCTCGAACTGCTCGCGCGCCGGCTCCAAAAACTGAAACTTCCGCAGCATCCAAAAATGGGCCATGTCGGCAATATCGTTGCCGACGGCTTCAGCCAGATGTGCTCGGTCTAAAACGTGATCAGTCACGGCATCCTCCTCAAACTGATGAACCTCAATTTGAGCTTACGAGGAGGGTGGGCAGCCACTGTTGGCACGGACAAAATAGGCCTCCGGCTGCAAACCAACTGCTGACCAAACACTTGACGGGATGCTTGACCGAAAATGCGCACCGCAAAGAAACGGCAGGTAGATATAGACAGCTGACCCGCCATTTTGAGCCAGATGCCCGCTGCCACCACAGAAACAGCAGAGCACCACAGTCGCAAACGTCGACGAATGAATACTTGTACGTCGACAAATGACAAAGTCGCCCGCAAACCCGCAAGGAGTGTCCCCGAATGCCGGCACATAAGGAACGTCCCTAGCTGCCGGCACTTGGGGACGTTCCTTTTGGGCCGGCCGTTGGGGACAGCCCTTGACGAT
>USCN01000201.1 GCA_900553165.1 uncultured Collinsella sp. | reverse complement strand
AATAGTGCCGCCGCGGGTGAGGATGCCGCTAAAATCGGCGGGTGTCATGACACGGAACCTGCTGTAGATAAGGCCCTGATATCCGTCCTCAAAGCCATAAATCTCGATAGGCTCTTTGCTATTGGTCATAAGCGTTTTGACGATGCCGCGCATGGTGGCGTTGAGCGCCTGGCAGTCGCCGCCACTAGTAAGAAGACCGATCCTAAGCATGGTGAATCCTTCCGGGCAAGTTATAACATGCGCATAAGTTTACCCCCGCACACTGTTGATGCGGGGGTAAAACGTGTTAGCTCAAGCGTATGGAAATGTAAGCAACGTCAGGCGAGCGTAAGGTCGACGGGCCTGGCTCCTTACAGTGCGAAGGCATCGACGTTGCCCCAGTGACGGCGCAGCGTGATGGCGGCAGCGGGCTCGGTATTGTCAAAGACGACCGACCACTGCGTGTTGCTGGTGATGTCTTCCGGATTGGGCTCTTGCGCCGCAGCGCGCAGGGCCTTCCAAACGACTGTCTCGTCCTGGGCACCGACATGGGCGTCAAGGACATCGGCGATTGCGACGGCGCGCTCTTTACCATGGCCCAGCTCGCCATTCTTTTGGTTGGGCAGCACTTCGTCGCCATAGCAGGCGTAGAAGTTCGTAACCTGGCGTACAGGAGTCGCTTTGAAAGCGCGGTCCGGATCGCGCGGATCCCACTCTACTACGCGCGCGTCACCGGCGGCGTCGTTGATAAAGAAGTGGTAATCGCGTCCTGCCATGGCGTGCATGTCGTAGGCGGAAAGCAGATCGACAGCTTCTTGCGTGGTGGCGGCACGGTCGAGCACCAGGCGGATGGCGAGCGAGGTATTGATGACGGGGCGTTGCGTGTCCTGGTCACAGGGCTGGGAATCCAGGGTGAGTACGGCAATGGACACGCCGCATTCGTTAACACCGTCGAGCTGGGCAAATGGGCCCATGAGTGCGGCGGCCCGTCCGCCGACGGAGTCAAGCGGAGTGTTATCGCCCAGGTTGTTAAGGGCGGCAAACCCGATGGAGGCATAGCCGTCGCGTGGGTGATTGCGCACCAGCAGCGCCGAGGTGTCGTCCTTAAAGTCGTAATTGCGACCGGTGCGCACGCGGCCTTCGGCATCTACGGCGACAAAAGCGCTGCAGGCAAACTGGGGCGCCTGGACATGTACCGGCACACCGGGCAGCATCTGCGCCACCACGGCATCGATGTAGGCCTGGTCGTCGCGCACGCCAGCGGCGATGATGCGATCAAGATCGTAGTCGTAGGCGATGTCGATTGCGTACAGGTCATAGCTATCCGCGTAGCCGGTCAAGCGTTTGAGCGACGCGGCGGACTTGATTTGCTTGCGGTAAACGATACCGGTGGCAGCGGCAAGGCCGACGGCGACTCCCGCGACACCGCAGGCGATGGCAATGTTACGTGGCTTCATGACGGCTCCTCTCGTCCTGTTAGCGTAATTGTCGCAAAAGGAGCGCGGGCATGATGGCTCAACTTGGTGAGCGGCGCGGGATTAAACACGGAATGAAGAGTGCAGCGCTGGCGCGGCGGGGTATGCTGGAGGGGACCATCAACCCAGCGAAAGGGGAGAGCATGACGGATCAGGAAACGCCCGAGCGCGCGCATGTGACGGCCGACGATATCGAGGCCGCCAACGACCTCATCGACTTTATCGAGGCATGTCCCAGCATGTTCCATACGGCGGCGACCATTATGGCCGAGCTCGACGAGGCGGGCTTTACCTACCTGCCCGAGAACGCGGCGTGGGACATCGAGCCGGGCGGGCGTTATTACACGCAGCGCAATACCTCGAGCGTTATTGCCTTTAAGGTGGGCGAGGACCTGACCGCGACGTGGGGCGAGGACGGCGTTGCCGGTGACTATCATTTTCAGCTCACGGCGTCGCACAGCGATTCGCCGACGTTTAAGGTCAAGGCCGTGCCCGAGCTCGACGGCGCAGGCGAGACGCTGCGCCTGAACACCGAGGCCTACGGCGGCATGATCGACTACACCTGGTTCGACCGCCCGCTGGCGCTCGCGGGCCGCGTGTTGGTACGCGAAGGCGACCGTATTGAGAGCCGCCTGCTTGCCACCGAGCGCGAAGTCGCGATTATCCCGAGCCTTGCCATCCATATGAACCGCGGCGTTAACGAGGGCTTTGCGCCCAACCGCGCCGTCGACCTGTGCCCGCTCATCAGCGCCGGTGAGCTTAAGCAGGGCGATTTTGATGCCCTGGTTGCCGACGAACTGGACGTTGAGCCCGAGCAGATCCTGAGCCGCGATCTGTTCCTGGTCAACCGCCAGGATGCGCGCATTTGGGGCTGGGCTGACGAGTTCATCTCGACGCCCAAGCTCGACGACCTGGCCTGCGCCTACACCTCACTGCAGGCATTTTTGGGTGCCGAGAACGCGCGCGACGTCTCGGTCTTCTGCTGCTTTGATAACGAGGAGGTTGGTTCCGAGACCAAGCAGGGCGCCATGTCGACGTTCTTGGCCGACGCACTGCGCCGCATCAACGGATCGCTGGGCTTTGACGACGAGTCGTACCATCGTGCACTTGCTGCCTCGATGCTTGTGAGCTGCGACAATGCGCATGCCGTGCACCCCAACCACGCCGAGAAGTGCGACGCCCGCAATCAGGTTGTGCTCAACGGCGGTATCGTTATCAAGGAAGCCGCCAACCAGCATTACTGCACCGATGCCTTTAGCCGCGCAGTGTTCCAGGCTATTTGCGATGACGCCGACGTGCCCACGCAGGCCTTCGCCAACAAGAGCGATATGGCGGGTGGCTCCACGCTCGGCAACCTGTCGAACATGCAGGCGAGCATGCATGCCGTGGACGTGGGCCTGCCGCAGCTGGCCATGCACTCAAGCTACGAGACCGGCGGCGTACGCGACGTGATGTACGCCATTCGCGCCCTCACGGCTTTCTACGAGCGAAACCTAACCATCAACGGCGCCGAAAGCGTGGAGCTCTAAAACCTGCTAAAAGGGACAGGTTTATTATGCAGGTTTTATCTGGGCAAATGCCGCAAAGCCAACAGCTGGACAGAATTGTTATGACACCGCAGGTTGAGCAAGCGTCAGCGAGCGATGTCCAGAGCGAACAAATTGGCATGAAAAAGGCAAGGCATAGACCTTCTGGTCATGCCTTGCCT